>DATMSL010000426.1:0-4391 GCA_035565435.1 Dyadobacter sp.
CATTTAGTTATGAGCCAACAAACGGTAAGTCCACAAACAATCCTGATGCAAGCTTCCAGCAATGGAAAAGGCACTACCGGCACCATAGGGCAGCCCATCACCTATGAAAAAATCCCGACGCAGATTTTTGCCGATTCCAAAGAAGCGTCCTATGCAGTTGCAAAAGAGATCTCGGACCTCATCCGTCAGAAACAAAAGGAAGGTAAGCCTTGTGTTTTAGGACTTGCAACCGGTTCTTCGCCGAAGACCGTTTACGCGATCCTCGTGCGTATGCACCGTGAAGAAGGTTTGAGCTTCAAGAATGTGATTTCTTTCAACCTGGACGAGTACTACCAAATGGAACCGGATTCCATTTACAGCTACCACCGGTTCATGAAAGAACAGCTGTTCGATCATGTCGACATTCCAAAAGAAAACTATTTCATTCCGGACGGAACGGTACCCGCTGCATTGCTGCGCGATTACTGCACGTCTTATGAGAATAAAATCAATGCGGTAGGCGGACTGGATTTCCAGTTGCTGGGTATTGGAGGTAATGGCCACATCGGTTTCAACGAACCGGGCTCGCTCATCAACTCGCATACACGCCTCATCACGCTCGACCACTCTACGCGCGCCGCTGCGAGCATGGAGTTCGGTGGGCTGCATAATGTACCGCGCAAAGCGATCACATTGGGTGTGGCACCTATTTTGAATGCACGCCGCGTGGTGCTGCTGGCTTGGGGTGAAAGAAAAGCTTCGGTGATCAAAAACGCAGTGGAAGGCCCTGTAACCGAACTTAACCCGGCTTCCTACCTGCAAGCGCATGCAGACGTAACGTTCGTCGTCGACGAAAGTGCCGCTTCCGAGCTGACCCGCATTAAAACACCTTGGGCGGTTGACTCAGTGGTTTGGGATAATAAAATGATCAAGAAAGCGGTAACACATTTGTCGCAAACCTTGAAAAAACCAATCCTGAAACTGACCGACAAGGATTACAACGATAATGGTATGAGCGACTTGCTGGCACAATATGGTGCTTGCTACGAGATCAATATCAATGTATTCAACCAATTGCAGCATACTATCACCGGCTGGCCGGGTGGTAAGCCTAATGCAGATGACACGCACCGTCCGGAACGCGCGCAACCTGCGAAAAAACGCGTACTGATTTTCAGCCCGCACCCCGACGATGATATCATTTCAATGGGTGGTACTTTCCAGCGCCTCGTTGACCAGGGTCACGAAGTACACGTTGCTTACCAGACTTCCGGTAACATCGCCGTAGCCGACGACGAAGCATTGCGTTTCATCGATTTCGTAGTCGACTTCAACAGAGGTTTCGATATTGACAGCCCGGATGCCAACAAGTTGTTCCTGGATGCGAAAGAGTTTTTGAGACATACCAAAAACAGCGAGATCGACAGTCCCGAGGTTCGTAAAGTGAAAGGTCTGATCCGTCGCGGTGAAGCGAAGGCTACTTGCCGTTTCGTAGGTATCCCTACCAGCCAGGCGCACTTCCTCGATATGCCTTTCTATGAAACAGGTACTGTCCAGAAAAAGCCAATCGGTGAAGAGGATATCAAGATCATCGAAAACCTGATCGAGGAGATCAAACCGCACCAGATTTATGCAGCCGGCGACTTCGCCGATCCGCATGGAACGCACAAAGTGTGCTGGGATGCGATCGAAGCAGCGTTGCAGCGTTCGAAACATAAGAATTTCATGAAAGACTGCTGGGTATGGCTTTACCGTGGCGCATGGGCTGAGTGGGATATTTATGAAATTGAGATGGCAGTACCGATGAGTCCTGACCAGGTGCTGAAAAAACGCCAGGGAATTTTCAAACATCAATCGCAGAAAGACGGTGTGGTGTTCCAGGGCGAGGATGCACGCGAGTTCTGGCAACGTGCTGAAGAGCGTAACCGGGGAACAGCGCAGCTTTACGATTCACTCGGCCTGGCCGAATACGAAGCAATGGAGGCATTTGTACGCTGGAAGTTCTAAGTAGTAACTGTAAATGAAAATAGCCCGGAAGTTTCCGGGCTATTTTCATTTTATATCTACCTGATACGCTGAGTAAAACGCGTCGGAGCTGGTGTTACAATTCCATGTCAACCCACATCCTGTGCGCCATTTTTTCAACCATATTCATGACGCCTTGCACGGCGCCGAAAATAATACAAAGCGGCAAAATGACTGGCAAAAAAATCAGCCATTGCAATGCCATGGTAAAGTTAAATCTCTTGATAATTGGCGTTTTCATAACAGGATCAGGTGCTAAATAACATGGGTTAGTATCCCAAGTTATACAATTAATTAATAGTCAACAACTTTTTACAATACTAACGCGCTCGTTTTCTGTAAAATTTGAATTATTAATGTAATTATTTCAATTGGGATTCTTGATAAAGCAAAATCTCCCGATTTGTTACCCACCGATATTCGCCGGGCAGTAAAAAAAATTTTTGTTTATTTGTTATAGTAAAGTTAACTGCCACTTCCGACATGCCTTCATCCGACATCATTCAACTATTACCCGATTCCATAGCCAATCAGATTGCCGCGGGAGAGGTCGTTCAGCGACCAGCTTCGGTAGTAAAGGAGCTGATGGAAAACGCGATTGATGCGAAGGCAACGCAGGTGCAGGTTATACTCCGCGAAGCCGGACGGACACTCATTCAGGTGATCGATAATGGCACCGGAATGTCCGAAACCGATGCGCGCATGAGCTTCGAGAGGCATGCGACTTCGAAGATCCGGCAGTCGGAAGACCTGTTCAGGATCAAGACCATGGGCTTCCGTGGCGAGGCGCTGGCGTCGATCGCGGCGGTGGCGCAGGTGGAAATGCGGACGCGCCAGGAGTCGGATGAACTGGGCACGCTGATCCGTATCGACGGCTCTGAAATTAAAACGCAGGAGGCAGTGGCTTGTCCGAAAGGCACCAACTTCTCAATTCGGAACCTGTTTTTCAATGTACCGGCCCGCCGGAACTTCCTGAAATCGAATTCTGTCGAAATGCGTCACGTGCTCGACGAATTTCAGCGGGTCGCATTGGCGCATCCGGAAGTGGGATTTACGCTTCACCACAACGACACCGAGGTGTTCAACCTGCAACCGGTGAAGCTGGTGCGCAGGATTATCGATATTTACGGCAAAAGCTACCGCGAGCAGCTGGCCTATTGCCAGGAAGACACTTCGTACATCAATGTCCGCGGCTACATCGGCAAGCCCGAGTTTGCCCGCAAAACGCGTGGTGAGCAATTCTTTTTCGTGAACGACCGCTTCATCAAGCATAATTACATGCACCACGCGGTGATTAGCGCTTTCGACGGCACCATTCCCGAAGGCAGCCACCCGTTTTATGTTCTATTTATTGAAATCGACCCGTCGCATATCGATATCAATATTCACCCCACTAAAACGGAGATCAAATTCGACGACGAGCGCTCGGTGTATGCGATCATTATGGCAGCGGTGAAGAAGGCGGTGGGTGTTTACAATCTCTCACAATCTATTGATTTTGAGGAAAATATAAATTTCCTCAATCCCACACCTGCGGAACCGAACAACAATCTGATCCCGCGCACGGTCATGCCCGACTGGGCTGCGCAGCCGCGTAAGAGCGAGGGCGGTGCGTCCAAATCGAACCTGACTAATTGGAGCAAGCTTTTCGAGGGATTGCAAAATACTGAAGACCGGCACCGCGAACTGGCAGCATTTGAAATGGGTACTACCACCGCTTCACGCCCAGTCTACCAGGAACAGGCTAAAACCGTTGCCAGCAAGGTGAACCGGATGGCGTCCGAGGTCATTGCTGCGCCGGAGGCTGATGCATTGCTGTTCCAGCTCCATAACCGCTACATTTTGTCGCAGGTGAAGGATGGCATCATGCTTATCGATCAAAAGGCTGCCTACGAGCGCATTCTCTACGAACGGTACCGTAAAATGCTGATTAACCGGAATGGCGCATGCCAGCAGCTGCTTTTCCCGAAAACCATCCGGCTCACGCATTCGGATATGCAGCTGGTACACGAGACGAAAAAGGAGATCCGCAGTTTAGGATTCGAGTTTGACGAATTCGGCGCCAATGAGCTGATCATTCGCGGCATTCCGGCCGATTTGCCGGAGGAAAGCGAGCAGGATCTGTTCGAAGAACTGATCGAGCAACTAAAACAGAGCTATTCCGACCTTAAACTCAATAAGCCCGAAAGCCTGTCGAGGTCGCTCGCGAAACGTTTTTCGGTGCGGTACGCCGTCAAGCTTTCGTACGTTGAAATACACACATTGCTTAACCAGCTATTCTCGTCCTCGGACCCGAACCGAACACCCGGCGGTGAACCGATTATCGTTTTGCTGACGATGGATAAGCTGGCGAACATATTCCGGGGTTGAGAAACAAAAACCGGATT
>DATMSL010000427.1:0-9731 GCA_035565435.1 Dyadobacter sp.
CAACAGCCCTAAAAACATCAGAACTCAGCACTCGTTCGATGTTGTCGAGAGCGCGTCGCATGGCGTATAACTCCCTAGTGTTGACATCGGTATTTCCTGTATTCATCCGAATTCCTGACAACTCAATCAGCTGGTTTCTGAAGATAGCATTGCTTTCGGCGATGCTAATGCGCATTGCGTTAAATTGTCCTTCCAGGACACCGGCCTGTTCCTGCGTCATCCCGCTAATGGTACCTTGCATTGGTGACGGTGCCTTCCCACCGTTCTCTTTTGCCCACAAATCAAATCCGTAGGCTGCGCCAGACTTCTGTGCATCCTCCATGCCTTTAAAAAACTGCTCGCCCAGGGTCTGTCCTTTCGCGAAGAAGCGGCCGAAGTCATCCATCCAGTCCTGATCTCCACCGACGCCGACGGATTCATTCATGTCCTTTTCAAGCTGGTCCAACGCTGGGCCCAACACCTTCGAGAAAATCATTTGTTCCAATAGGTTTTCCAGGATCTTGTTAACGCTGTCGCCGAATGCCTCGGCAGCAGAGGCTCCCTCTTCAAATGCATTGACTAACCCGTCGCGAAGAGTATCTCCCAGAGCACCTGCCAGGTCCGAAATAACACCACGGATCTGTTCTTGCGCTTCTTTTAGCTGCTCGGTCCAATCGATAGTAGTTTGGAGGATTTGCTTCGTAGCATCGTCGACCAGGTTATTCTGGATCAGGGTTTGCGCCAAGGCGACATTGAACTTATCGACCCCTTCCTTGCTTTCGTCGATCAGCCCCGGCCAAGCTTGAAGAAGCGGTGTAAATTTGTCCTTTTTCTTTAATCCGCCGATCAAGCCAGCAATTGCCCCAGCTGCGGCACCTATCGCGGCGCCAGCCCATGAGAATACACCGGCTCCCGCAACCGCACCAACGCCAGCCCCCGCGGCCGCTCCGGCGCCAACTGCCTTCCAATCGATTCCATTTTTTTGCCCATTTTTGGCTTTACCGTTGGCAAGATCGCTGAGCGACTTCTCAAAATTCTCCTGGGCGTCCTGCATTTTGGCGATACCTGAACTGATAACCTTATCGAAGTCGGTATAAAAGACGCTTTTGGTCGCATCAGCTTGAAGTCCTATCTGCTCGTTAAGCAAGAGATTGTATTCTGTTTGTTGGGCAATCACTGACTGATAGTATTGCCGTTCTGCCTCCTTACGTTGTTGCGCCGATGATGTGATGATACCGATTATCTGTGTAACACCCTGAACCGCGGCTCCATACCCCTCCATTGAAACTTTACCGTCCTTGGTACGCTCCATCGCTTTTGAGAAGTTCGCCAAACCTGAGCTTAGTCCACCAAGAGCTGATCCGATCTTGCCAATGGCGCCAGGAACCTCGCTGAGAGACTCGGCCAGGATGCCGACCATCAACGCCCAGGAATTGAAATTCTTTATTCCCTCGTCAGCAAGATCTTTATTCAACTGCTTGATTTTCTCGACCTGAGCAGCGTATTCGTTGGAGTTCTTGCCGTAAATTTTTGCAATGTTTTCAAGTTCTGCCTCCTCCCTGCCGATCCGGATCTTTATCCCATCGCGGCCGGTCTCACTAATCACTTTCGACAAGGCCTTGAACTCGGCTGACTGCTCATGGATACGGTCCTTCTGCTCCTGAAATTCTCGCTCTTCATCGCTGGCCATTTGAGCCAGTGCGCGGTTATACTCATCGGTCTTTTCTCCGTTAAATCGCTCTTCCAGGCCTTTTCGCAACTCGGCATAATGGGCCTGAATTTCGAGCCGCTTCGATTCAGAGCCAGCGACATTTTGCAAATACTGATTGAGCTCGTCTTTGAGTTGCTTCCGAGTGGCATTTATTGCCTCTGCGACGGCCTGCTTCTGTGCTGCGACGGTATTGGTTGGCGCGGTGCTATTTAGCTTATCTTGCTCGTTTTTCAGGTATACCAGGTGCTCGGTCAGGCTGACTGCCTCCTCCCTGGCCGCAACCAGTTTATCCTTGAATTGATCGATCGCTGATTTACCCCCTTTCGCCTCGGTCCTTTCGGTGATGATCAAATCGACATTCTTGGCATCATCCGTATTAAAACCGCGATAGTACTTTGCAGATTCGATCTCCTCTTGCTTCGCATTGAGATATGCGATATAATCTTTATTCTTGCTAATCAGGTCCTTAAATTGTTCGTCAGCAGCTTTCTGACCGAAATTTTCGACCCAGCGCTGGTAAAGAGCATACATTTGCTTCTTCTCTTCAAGCTCCTCAGCGAACGTTTTAACCCGAACGTCTTTCTCTTGTTTGGCCGCCTCCTGAGCCTTTTCTTTTTTTACCGGAGGCGTAGTAGCGGTTATTTTAGTCCGCTGAGTCTCGCCTTCCGCAGCTATTTTGATGAGTTCTTTATTCTCATCCTCCATCGCTTTGATAGCTGCCTTTTTACGCTTCTCGGTTTCGTTTTTAAATTTCTTCTCATCAAAACCTGAGTCCTCAAAAAATAGCTTCACCCGTTCGAAGGAGCCCGGCTCGAACTCATCGTTAACCACCCCGCTACGAATATCCTGAATACGTTTGTTGTTGCCGACGATCCGCTCTTCGGTAGCCTGGACTTTCAATTTATGTTCGAGTGCCTTGGTATAATCCCGAATCGCATCGGTCCCCTTTTGCGTGGCTATGTTATCTAGCGTCAAGGCATTGAAATGCTGCGGACTAAGAGCGATCAGTTCCTGTAACTTCTTATTACGGTCCTCCCGGCTCCGCGATTCATCCTTGATTTGCTGGGTGAGTATCTGCACCTTCGAGCTCTCTTCCGCTTTTGTCTGATTGAACTTCTCAGTAATTGCATTGGCTCGTTCCTGGGCCTTTGTCGCCTCGGTGGTTTCTTCCGTAAAGAGCGAGGTTGCAAGAACCAATCCGGTAATGGCGGCAGCGGCGATGCCTATCGGAGACGCTGCTGTGGTCAGGTTAAACAGGGCCATCGCGTCGCCGGCTGACTTGATCGACTTAGCCAGGGAAAACCAGGCAGAAATTGCCCCAGCGTTTGCGGCCACTGCCTGGACCGCCGCCGTTGCGATTACCGCCGCTTTGTAACTTCCGTATGTGGCAATCAGAACTGTGAGAGCATCCATTATTGGTTCGTATGACTCCACCGCCATAGTACCGAACTGGATGACCTCAGACAACAGCCCCTCCTGCTCCTTACCGACATTATTGAAAGCTCGCGTAACCGCATCTTCGAAGTTCGCATAAAGCCCGGCGATAGTTTTTGACTGCTCAGCCATGAGCCCACTAAACATGCCTCCGGCGTCTGTCAATTTGATTATTGCTTGCTCTACCTCCGGAAATCCGACGCGGCCTTGCTCAACTAGGCCCCTCACATCAGCCTCCGCCACTTTGAATTGATCAGCGAGCAGCTTAATCAATGGTATGCCGCGGCCCACGTATTGGTTCAGGTCCTCGGCGAACAGACGCCCGTTTGTCCGGGTCTTTCCATAAAGCTCGGTAAGCTCGCCCAGCGGAATGTTCAAGCCCGCGGAGATGTCACCCAAGCGTCTTAGCCGCTCGATTACCTCCTCCGACGCGAATCCATAGGCCAAAAGCTGCTTACTTGCGCTGGCGACCCCCTGCAAATCAAAAGGAGTGGTACCGGCGAATTTGACCACATCCTTCATGAGCTGATCAGCCTTTGCTTTGCTGCCGAGCATCGTGGTGAAAGCTATTTCCAGATTGGCGAATTCACCTCTAATGCTGATCAGGTCTTTGGTAAACGACCCAAGGCTGGTGAAGCTAAGGTAAGAGGCAGCTGCTGCGCCGAGGCTTTTAAAGCCATCTTCTACCTCGCTCAGGCTATCGAGCGCTTTGGTTGAGAAGGCGGTTAGTCTCTTTTCAGACGCCGCGATTTGCTGTAAAAGCTGGCGGTTCTCCAATATAGCCTCGAATGACAAGGCTCCATTTGATGAGTTCATTTTCGTAGTGTGTGTTAGTGTGTGTTGTAAGCTTAGGCATTATTCCTCTGTCGGCAGCGGCGCGGTAGTTCGCGGGGCAGCGGACATATTCCTGATTGCGGCGACAAAGGCAGGGTAATTTGACAAGGCGTGAATCACTTGTTGAAGCATGTTCAGCTTATCGCTATCAATGTGATGGTGGAAATACCAAGCATGCGCAAGGGATAGACCTGGAATTTTAGCCCAGAATCCGAGGTATGCGACAGCCACTACCTGGCAGCACAAAAACGATTGCCGCGGGGTCTCCGCCTTGAACTCGGTAATGTTCTCGGGTAAGTCCAGCTTCAAATACAGGTCGCTCAACTTGGACAGTACCGCAAGTGTAGGACTTTCAAAATGGAACCGGCGTAATTTTTTCTTGGAGAATTTCGCGGTAAACTTTTTCGGGGCTTCGAAATAAAACCCCTCTTGAAGGAGCTGATCGTAAGTTGTCATTGAGTGTGTGTGTTGTAGTGTTTATTGCAATCTTAGTTCAGCGACGGGTAGTCACCTCCCCAATCGGTAGTGGAAAACGGCCTTTGCTGCTGAATGGTAAGCTGGTTTAGTGTATCAAAAAAGCGATTGCCCTGATGCCTCGATATGTATCCTTCATCGAATGCGGCTTTTCCGAACATCTCAACCCGGCAGCCTCGGCGAGACATGTAATCGAGAACACCTTCTGGTGCGTCAAATTTAGCTTTGGGGAAAACGAACATAGTGGCGGTCGGTTAATTGATTATAGTGTGAATTTCAAGCCCTTTGTGATATCGCCGTCCTTGAAATTATCCTTGATGAAGTAGGGGACGTTGGATGATTTCAGGATCCGCTTTTCATTGTTTTTGATCCAATCCATGTAGGGCTGAGGCATACTGGTGACTCGGTTCTGGCTCTTGATTTCGGCTGTCTCGCCCTGGATCTGAGAGGCGAAAAACTCCTCCATTTCCTCCTCGGTGGCAAGTATTGGGATGGCCCTGCACCGGCAGTGCGGGTGTTGGCCGACGAAGACATAGCTTTTCGGATATTTGCCGACGAATGTATCGCAGACGTCACATGGATAAACGTGATTGGACCTTTGAACCTCGAACCCGACAATGAAGTCCATGTTCTTCCACCGCTCGTGATCTGATTTCCGATATCCCATGTTCGTCTCGGTGCGAGTGAGCCGCATGGCATTTTTATACGCAGACCTATACACGCCCTGGCCCGGCCGGTATGCCTTCGACGCTTTGGAAAGTTGCAGTACTCCCCACTTGTCGCGCACCCGTCGGAAGAGCTTGTCCGGTTCGTTCAAGTATTGCCGCACGTCCTGGCTGAGTTGCTGCGCAGTACGCCCCTCTCCCAACCCGATATCGAGCGCCATTTCGAGGGACTGCTGAATTTGCTCAGTCAGGTTCCATACCCGGCCGGAGAGATTCATGCCGGCAACTTTCCGGTCCTGAAAAGTTTTGAGCGATTCAAGGTTTCGGTTCGAATATTTTCGAAGCGTCTCATCTGGAACATTTAAATTTTTGAGTACAGCCTTGACAAGATTGTCGTTCTGAACGTTGGCCGACTCCCAGGATTTGGCAATGCCATTCAGGATGGTAGCGGTTACCTTGTCGTGAAGGTCTTTGAGCAGCTTATTAAGCCTGGCGTTGAGCTGGGGAAAGTCGGAAAATTTGAATGGCTTATCAGGATCGTATGAAAGCGGACCAACTCGGCTACGGTCAACTGAGTAACCCATCCGGATCAATTCCTTGATCGCATCGTCGAATAGACGTTTTACGAGCCTTGCGTAGGTCTCGCTCCTCTGGATCTGTTCGAACCAGGATTGATAGTTTGTCATTGTAGTAATGACTAAGTGTGTGTAAATAAATTACACAATACTAGCGATTTTCGGGGAATTATCCTAGTTAAAGTTTAGTCGCAAGTGATGACGATTTGTACATAAAATATGCCCCTGACAATATCTTTTTCGTAGGAATATGCATAAATGTAGGCGACTTTGTAGGCTTGGAAAGAAAAAAGCACTTACCGAATAATCGCTAAGTGCTTGATTTTGAAGTGATCCCGTTTGGATTCGAACCAAAGACCTACTGCTTAGAAGGCAGTTGCTCTATCCAGCTGAGCTACGGGACCTAATGTTTTGGAAAACCTACTGCCATCTAAGCAGTACGCCGTTTAAGGTCATAAAAAAAGGCAGTCAGCAGTGCAGTTTTACTGCATACGGCTTACTGCCTTTTTGCTTTTCGTTGGAGAGACAGGATTCGAACGGCAACCGCCGACCGTCTGCGACCCTCTGGTCTCAAACCAAATGCGCTACCTATCTTTCCTATTTCAATCATGTCGGGGAGACAGGATTCGAACCTGCGACCCTCTGGTCCCAAACCAGATGCGCTACCGGACTGCGCCACTCCCCGATAATTTTTCTCTTTCTACGTTAAGAAAGAGCTTTTTCGAACGTTCGGAAACCGCGTGGAGGAAGCGGGATTCGAACCCGCGGTACCCTTGCGAGTACGGCAGTTTAGCAAACTACTGGTTTCAGCCACTCACCCATCCCTCCTTCGTCCGTCGTTCTTGGGTGCAAATATAGCTGGTTCGTTTTCAGAAAAGCAAACATTCAAAGAAAAAAAACTTCACCAGAAGCGCGAAATGCCTATTTTTGCCCAAGTTTAAATCACACAATACGTTCATTATGAACTGGAATTACCCCTTTGAGAGCACCGAATATTTTTTTATATTTTTTTTCATTTTCGCCTACACAGCCTATATCATACGCACTGTTCGGATAGCCCGACAGCTTCAAACGACTGCCCGGACACTCATCATTAAACTCTTTTTACGCACCATTACCTTCTCGCTTTTGATCATTAGTTTGCTCGGGCCCTCGTTCGGGGAGGCCGAGCGCGATATTCAAGCGAAGGGCAAGGACATATTTATGGTAGTGGACCTTTCGAAGTCGATGGACGCGGCGGATGTGACTCCCTCGCGCCTGGAAAAGGTGAAGTTTGAGTTGAACCGCTTCGTCGAGAACGAGCGGGCGAACCGGATCGGGATCATTATTTTTTCAAACGACGCGTACATACACGTACCGCTCACGTACGACGCGGCCGCGCTCGAACTGTTCATCCAGTCACTGCAGACGGATTTGCTCCCGACTAATGGCACTAATATATGCGGCGCCATTGAAATGGCCTACAACAAGCTGATGAACACGGCTGACCCGACGAGCCGCGCCAAGATGATGGTGCTTTTCACCGACGGCGAAAACAGTTCTAGTTGCAGCAATGCATTGTTCAACAATCTACGTCGGTTTGGCATCGGCGTCTATTCGGTGGCCGTGGGTACCAAAGTCGGGATCAGCATTCAGCAGAACGGGAAGCCTTTGATGGACAAAAACGACAAACTGGTGATCAGCAAGCTCGACGAGAATTTCCTGCGCGGCCTGGCTAATTCGGCCCGCGGATCTTATTATGAGCTCAACAATTCAAAAAACGACGTCCAGAAGATGATCAGCGACATTAACCAGGCGGAAGGCGCATTGGTGGATTCTCGGACGATCACGGTTGTTTCAAACAAGTACTATTATTTCCTGGGCGCGGCGCTGGTACTGATCTTGCTCGACGTTTTAATTACGATCGGAACGTTCCGACTCTAAGCGCAATTCCCTATTTTTGCACGCAAATGTGAACCGATATGACGTCTCTGATCCTCTATGTCCTGCTCTGGCTTTGGGATAACCGTACGTTCGATTCCATTACCAAGGCGAACCAGAGAAAGCTGGATGCCGAGCAGGCCTTCGGAAAAAAAGAGTTTACCAAATCAGCCGAGCTGTACCGGCAAATCACCTACGGCTCGATCTTTTCGGATCCCGCTGCAAGGTTGAACCTGGCCCATTCATTATATAAGGCAGGCGACTACAAGCAGGCTTTGAAACATTACCGGCTGCTGAGCGATATTGAAAACAACAGCATTGCCTCCATAGCAAACGCACAGATCGCATTGATCCTCGTCAACAGAAAAGATACCGCCAGTGCATTGACAAACCTGAGAACCGCATTGCGCCTCGAACCTGGCAATGCGCTTGCAAGGACCAACTATATTATCCTGAAAAAGAGCTTCTCGGGTGTTGATGAGCAGTCGGACGTGGCTACGCGGAAACGCCAGTCGAACCAGCAGCAGCCGAACCAGGTACAACCGGCACCCCCTCCGGCTCCACCGCAGGAAATACGCGAGGTGAGCGAGGATGTCAAAAAGGAGGAATTGCTCAAAAGCCTCAAGGCGATGAACATGTCCGAAGAACAGGCGAGAGCAATCCTCGATGCCATGAAATCGAACGAATCCCAATATATTTACCAGCTCCGGCGCAAGCAGTACAATGCGAAACCGGGACAAAAGAGCGAAATCGAGTGGTAATTTTACCCATAATCTAATGAACAGCATACCAGCAACCAACTTCCAGTTCCCCGGCCAGACAGGCTTTTATAAAGGAAAAGTCCGTGACGTTTACTCGTTTGAAAAACGTCTGGTCATGATCGCCACCGACCGTATTTCGGCATTCGACGTGATCCTGCCGCGTGCTATCCCCTATAAAGGACAGGTTTTGAACCAGATCGCCGCACACTTCCTGAACGCCACTTCCGACATCGTGCCCAACTGGCTCGAAGAGGTGCCGGACCCGAATGTGAGCATTGGTATCAAATGTCAGGCTTACCCGGTGGAAATGGTCGTACGCGGCTACCTCGCAGGCCACGCGTGGCGCGAATACAAAGCGGGAAAACGCGAAGTATGCGGCGTAGCATTGCCCGAAGGACTGAAAGAGAACGACAAACTCCCCCAGCCGATCATCACGCCTACCACCAAGGCACATGAGGGCCACGATGAAGATATTTCGCGCGAGCAGATCCTCGCGCAGGGGCTGGTGAGCGAGGATGAATACGAGCACCTCGAACGCTATACGCTCGCCTTGTTCGCGAAGGGAACCGAAATGGCAGCCGATCAGGGCCTGATCCTGGTGGATACCAAATATGAGTTCGGCCAGCTGGATGGCACGATTTATTTGATCGACGAAATCCATACGCCCGATTCCTCCCGGTATTTCTATAAGGACACATATGAGGAAAATCAGCGCGCCGGCGTATCCCAAAAGCAGCTTAGCAAGGAATTTGTAAGGGAATGGCTGATCGAGAACGGCTTCCAGGGCAAGGATGGCCAAACCGTGCCTGAAATGACCGACGAAAAAGTAAACTCGATCTCCGAACGCTATATTGAGCTATTCGAGAAAGTAACAGGCATGAAATTCCAGAAAAATAACCTGGATCACCCGCTGGAAAGAATCGAAAAGGCCATTTTGCGTGCGATTGCCTGAGGCAGACTACTCACTTAGCAAAACATTGTTTGACGAAACGACAACCGAAATGGATTTTAAACTGGAAAAGAAAGAACAATACGTCTATATCGAAACGGATGCACCCGCTTTCGCCGGCGATGTACCCGCGGCGTTTGAAGAAACGGCACGTGGACTCTTCCGCGAAGGTTACCACAGCCTGATCGTAAACATGCAAACCGTAAAATCACTGGACGCGACCGGCATTACAACGTTAAAGAAGGTAAACCGCCTCTGCGCGAATGACCTCGGCCTGCTCGCTATCGTAACCCGCGACGACGATTTCATGGATACTTTGGAGGACCTGCGCATTCCCGATCTCACCGTTTTGCCTACGAAAGAAGAAGCGATCGACGCTGTTTTCATGCATAGTCTTGAAAACGAGTTCGGTGCGGGCGATGACGATTA
>DATMSL010000428.1:0-14197 GCA_035565435.1 Dyadobacter sp.
GATTCTTTGGCTTCCACGTAGAAATTCCGGTCTACGGTCAATGCCTTGTCGCCTTTTACTTTCAACGTTTTCCAGTCATTTGTCGGATAGAGGAATTCCTCTTTCCCACTTGCAAGTTTCACTTTAACCGGCATATCGAAGTTTTCAACTGTGTTGATCCACCGGTATTGCAGGCCTTTTCCTGTAAATGCATATTCTAGAACAGGTATCCGGACGTCGCGCAGATATTGATCGAAAACCTTTGAAAGATTCCTTCCCGCATGCTCGCTGATGTAGTTCTCAATCTGAGAGCCGTCGACGGTTTGGTGGTAGAAGGTCTTGTTCAATCCGCGGAGGATCTGGCGCCATTTTTCGTCGTCATTCACAATCTGGCGAATGGTGTGAAGCATGTTCCCGCCTTTGTAGTACATGTCCTTCGAGCCTTCCTGATTAACTCCATAAATGCCTACGATAGGGATATCATTCGCGATAAGTTCGCGGGTTCCGATCACATAGTCTTCTCCGGCCTTTTTTCCGAAGTAATATTCGGTGTAAAGGTTTTCGGAATAGTTGGTGAAGCTTTCGTGTACCCACATGTCGGCCACATCCTTATAGGTAATGTTATTCGCAAACCATTCGTGTCCGCTCTCGTGAATGATAATGAAGTCCCATTTTAGGCCCCAGCCTGTATTCGACAGGTCCTTACCCCGATAGCCCATTTTGTAGTCATTGCCATAGGTAACCGAGCTCTGGTGCTCCATGCCGAGGTAGGGTACTTCTACGAGCTTGTAGCCGTCTTCGTAAAAAGGATATGGACCAAACCAGTGCTCGAAGGCTTTCAGCATTTTCGGAGCTTGTTTGAACTGCTCTTTAGCTTTTTCCAAATTTTGAGGTAAAACGTAGTAGCTAACCTGCAAATCGCCCTTTTCGCCCTTGAATACCTCCTTCCAGCTCACATAGTTGGCCACATTCATATTCACGCCATAGTTATTAATCGGGTTTTTGACCACCCAATTGAATGTGTGCGAATTGTCGCTATTCTCAACTACCGACAGCAGATTACCATTCGACACATCCATTACATTTTTAGGAACAGTCATGCTGATGAGCATGCTGTCGGGTTCGTCGTACATATGGTCCTTGCAAGGCCACCATACGCTCGCGCCCAATCCCTGGCAAGAAGTGGAAATAATGGTATTGCCTTTGCCATCGGGAACCCATTGCACGCCCCCGTCCCATGGCGGGCGTTTCGCGAGCCGGGGTTTTCCGCCGTAGAAAACCTCAATGGATTCAGTTTTGCCGGCTTCCTGCTTTTTATTGAGTGTAATAAAAAATGCATTGCCATCGCGGCGGTAGGTAAGCGCTTCGCCATCCTGCACCACTTTGGTAATCTGCAATGGCTCTTGCAAATCCACCTGCATGGTTTGGTAGGGTTTCAGTACCTTGTACTTTATCACCGTGCTGCCGGTAAGCGTGCTGTCTTTATCGTTGGGCCTTACACTGAGGTGGTAGTAGTTCAGGTTCCACCATTCGCGTTCAGGGGTAATAGCACCTCGTAGTGTGTCGGCGTGGGTGAATGTCTTCTGCTGGGCGAAAGAAGAGATTGAAACAAACAGTAAACAGACACCGGCGAGTTTTTTGAGCATTTGAATTGGGGTTAGTAATGAAGTGTATTATTTATCGAGTATTTCCATATCGTTCAGCTCCGGGCCGCCGCCACGATTGGCCGAACCTGCTGCGATGTAAATTTTCTTGTTAAATGCCACCGCCTGTGTGCCGTGACGGCCCTGGTGGAGGGAGGGTAAGCGTTCCCATTTCTGTATTTGCGGATTGAATGCCTCCACCTCATTATGAGCTTCCTGATGTGCGTCGCTTTCGCCGCCGATTACGAGTATTTTGTTGTCATAAACGACGGTAGTATTGCCTGCACGAAGGGTAGGAAGATTGTTCGATGCGTCCAGGGTGGTCCATTTGCCAGTCTTGAAATCGTAAACATCCACTTCCTTGATAACGGTATTCAAAACCTGATTGATACGCGCGGTCGAGAGGCGCCCGCCCGCGACGTAAAGTTTGTTGTTCAGCACGGCCACCTGCACATGGTCGCGCGGGCGGGGAGCGTCGGCGAGCGTTTTCCAGGTGTTGGTAGCAGGATCGAACTCATCGAACCAGGTGACCTGGCCATCCCAGTGCCCGTCCTGGATGCCGCAGACGAGGTAAATCTTGTCATTCAATGTAAATGCGCCTGCCGCGCCGCGTCTGCGGTTTTCGGGGATGGCTGCGCCCTTACGCCATTCGTTTTTGACAGGATTAAAAATGTAAATATCCGGAATCGGGACTTCGTGCGGGTAACCACCCGTGAATGCCCCGAGCACGTAAATTTCATTCTTGTAACTGACAGCCTGGAAGTGGCTCATTTCAAGCGGCGACGGTGCAAGGCTTTTCCAGGAATCTTTTTTGAAATCGTATTCATCAACTGGCTTGATACCGCGCCCGCCCAGCAGGTACAACTTTCCGTTGGCCGTGGCCATCGCGTTTTCGTGCCGCTTCTCAGGTAGGTTCTCCGGTTCGGAAACCGTCCATATCTGTGCCGATCCCTGCAAGGCGAATGCATTCAGCGCGATCAGCAATGCAGCTTTGTGGTAGAGTGGTTTCATGGGGATTTACGTTTAGAGTAGCACTTCTTTGGCTTTTCAAAAACGGTATCAAGGTACAATTATATTCTATAAAACAGAAAGACCAGCTTATGGCCGGTCTTCCTGTGAATATTAGCTAAAAGGCGGTTAATTTCTGCTGGTTGCGGTCAATGCAGGACTGTCAAATCCGAGTTTTTTCAAGCCTGCCTGAACCTCCGGATCTTTCATGAACAGCTTCCAGAGCAGGCCCGTGCGGTAGTTTTCGATCATCACGATAATCGGCCCCTGGTCGATGGCCAGGTGCGATTTGGCATACCAGTTCTGCGTTTCGTTGAAGGCGTCGGTAAAGCCGTATTCCGACCAGATTTTATCACCCAGGTCATTGTAAAAATGGCGCAATGCCTTCATCGACTGCTCCGGCGTGTATGGAAAGGACGACAATGCGGCGGTAGGAGTGATGGTGCCAAAGTCGTTTGTAGGTGAATGCGCATTGTAGCCATTGTAAGTATCGCTCGCGGTCAGTCCCCAGCTGTTTTCGCCATACCCCTTAAACTTGCCGGGATTCGCAACGCAATGCTTGTAGTTGATCAGCGAATGGTTCACATTCTGCTCCCAGTAGTTGGCATACTGGTCTTTCAAATGGCGCGGGTCGAGGCCGAGGAACGAGTAATGCGTAAAAAACAGTGGTCCGCCATATTCGAATCCGAGCGGCAGCTTCACACCATAATATTCTTTTCCATTGCGGAAATGGTCGCTTTGCGCCCAGCATTTGTCGTAAACCTGGCGGGTAATCGGGTAACGCGGAGAGGCCGCCCCCATAATGTAGGTGATCAATGTCTCATTATAACCACGCAGCTCGAAGTTCATCGCCCAGCCGTTGTTAGGGCTCCAGTGCCAGTAGAGCTGGTTAGGGTTTCCGCGGGTGTACCAGTCCCATTCGGCTTCGTTCCAGATCCAGGTAATACGGCTGCGAAGTTCTTTTTCGAGATCGGTATCGCGATCAAAGTATTGTCTCACGGTCAGTAATCCCTGAAACAGGAAGGACGATTCGACCAGATCGCCGCCGTCGTCCTTCCGGCCGAATGGTACGATTTTACCCGTCGCGCCATTGAGCCAGTGAGGGAAAATGCCGTGGTAGTGATCCGCTTTCGAGAGGAATTTGACCATTTTCAATAGTCGGGCCGCGACGGAATCGCGGGGCTGCCATTGGCGTTCCGCCGCGACTATCATGGCCATCACACCGAAGCCGGTACCGCCGATAGTGCATACTTCATCGCCATAATCGAAGGCGATATTGCTCCGCTCACGAGCCAGGCCGCTTACCGGATGTCCGAAATCCCAGAAATACCGGAATGTCTGTTTTTGAACAAGTTCCAGCAGTGCGGTATCGGAAAGGTTTTTGGGCCGATCGGCCGGATTGAATGCTGCGGGCTTCGCGGTCGTTGACTTTTTCTTCTGTGCCCAGCTATCTACCTGCGAACCGGCAAGTAGGGTGAGGCATAATAGTATTCGGAAGTATAGCTTCATAGTCGAGTAATGTTTATTGGCGGGATAAGTATTGTTAAAGCGCCGGACTGCTGAATCCGAGCTTTGTGAGGCCAGTTTTGACCTCCGGGCTACTCATAAAGAGCTTCCAGGGCAGTGCCGTGCGGTGGTTTTCGATCATGACTACAATAGGTCCCTGGTCGATGGCCAGGTAGGAATCGGCGAACCATAGCTGATCCAGCGAGAATGCGTCATGGAAACCATATTCGCCCCACAGCTTGTCGCCCAATTTGTAATAGAAGAATTTCAGAGCTTTCATCGATTCCGCCGGCGTGTACGGGAATGCTGATAATGCGGCCGTAGGCGTGATTACGCCCTTGTCGTTGCCGGGCGAGCTGGCGTTGTACCCGTTCGGGATGTCGCTCGCCGTGAGTCCCCAGCATTGGTCGCTGTACCCGTAATATTGCTGCGGGTTTGTTTTACAATAGTTGTAATTGATGAGGGTATGGGCCTTGTTTTGGGTAAAATAGTTTGTAAAACGGTCGGTCAGCCCCGTAGGGTTTAAACCTAAAAACGAATAGTGCGAGAAAAACAACGGACCACCCAATGGCTCGCCGAGCGGCAATGTGATACCGTAGTATTCCTTCCCGTTCGTAAATGTGCTGTTACCTGCCCAGCCATTGTCATAAACCGCTTTACTGATGCCATGTGTAGGCGAAGAAGCCGCCAGGGCATAGGTGATCAGGCATTCGTTCCAGCCTTTGATCTGGTGGTTCATTTCCCAGCCGTAGTTAGGACTCCAATGCCAGTACAACACATTTTCATTGCCTTTCCGGAACCAGTCCCATTCAACCGCTTCCCATATTGCATTGATATCAGCGCGTAATGCAGTTTCAGGTGCATTGTTTTCACTGAAATACTGACGGACCGTAAGCAAGCCCTGCACGAGAAACGAGGTTTCTACCAAATCGGCCCCATTGTCCTTTTCACTGAATGGTACAACTACACCCGTAGCGCCATTCAGCCAATGCGGGAAAGCACCGTGAAATGTCTGCGCCTTTTTCAGGAAGCTTACAATCTTCTGCATTCTTTCCAAACCCTGCGCTCGTGTGATGAACTTGCGCTCGATAGCTATGGGGATGGTCATAATGCCGAAGCCGCTTCCGCCGGAGGTTACCACATCGCCGGAGGTGTTGCGCTCGCGGGCGAGCCCACTCACCGGGTGCGCGAAGTCCCAGAAGTACTTGAACGTTTGCTGTTGCACCAGGGTCAGCAATGCTTCGTCGCTGATAGCCGGAAACTTATCGGCGGAGTCGAGCGCGGTAATCAATTCAACTTTGACCTCGTTCAGCAGCATTCCGCCGGCTTTGGATTTTAATGCCTTGGTAGCAGTAACAGAGTAGCTTGTGAGGTATTTTAAATCAGAGGAGGGAGTGATCACCACCGAACTATCACCGCCTTCCAGAGCGGATGTAAATGGAATGGCTTCGCCGGCAGCGGATCGGAAAGTAACCCCGCTCGCGATGGTCGCATTGCTGAGCGGGGCGGAAAATGTAAACCTGACTTTGGGTTTCAGGTTTACATCATTGTATTTGAATCCGGAATAGGCCCCGTTAACTTTCAGGCTGTTGAACCCGAATGAGGTTGGTACCCCTGGATTGGATGGCCCGGGGTCTTCCTTTTCCGATTTGCAGGAAACCCCGAGCCAGATGATTGCACCAAGAAAAAGGAAGTGTTTAAAAGGCATTATTTTCCCCTTGATTCCAGTTTAACCAGTGCATCTACTTCGGCATCTTTCAAAGCAACGTTATAAATCCGCACCTCGTCGAGCAGGCCTGTCAGGTAGGTTGCCCAGTCTTGGGCAGTAGCGCCCGTGGTAAGGCTCGGTTTGGTCTGGAATTGAACGGTACCGAACACCATTTTGCCCGGTTTCGCCCATTTCAGGTCGCCAAAATTCGCCACGGTGCTCGTTGCCGTTTTGGAACCATTCACATATATATTGAAAGTTGATGAAGTGGCGTCGTAAGACAATGCGATATGCGTCCAGGAGTTGTAAAGGTTAACAATGCCTTCCTTTGCAATCCACGTGTCCTTCTTGTCATTCTGGATGTGAGCCTTGAAAATCCCGTCGGTATCCGTGCCGCCGTTTTCAAAGAAAGTCTCGATGTTTCCCCAGAAACCGTCCGTTTGCGACAAACCTACAAGCCCGATGATACCACCGGCAGATTTGGTCGACGGGCTGTTTACCCAATAGGTCATGGTGAAACTTTTCAGTCCGAGAATGCTAGCCGTCGGGTCAAAAAGTACGTAGCCATTTTTGGCGCCTTTCATGGCCTGACCTTTCAGCCCATTGGCGAACGTGGTACCGGTATTGGTACCGGCCGTGTTGGAAACCACATCGGAGTAATTGCCGTCAAAAGGGAAATGCGCCACCAGATTGGATTTTGCGATTTCGTCGGAGCTTGTAAAGCCCCCGATCGTCACGCTGGGCGCGTAACTTTCGGGATCGAACTTTTCATAGCAAGAGGTCATGCCGAGCACCGTCATTGCACACAATGCCACGGTCAGTTTATTCTTAAAAGTTTTCATCGATAGATCGTGGTTTTGGATTAATAACCTGGGTTCTGGGTCAGCACGCCTGCGCTAAGGTCGATTTCGTTCTGAGGGATCGGCCATACTTCGTTTTTGCCGGCTTTCCAACCTTTCGGTCCGAAGATTTGGGCAGCGCGTCCCTGACGTATCACGTCGAAATAGCGGTCGAATTCCATCGCGAGCTCTGAGCGGCGCTCATTCCAGATTGCGGTACGCAATGCAGCTTTGTCGGTCGTCGTAACCTTGGGAAGGATGGTTTTGCTGGCACCTCTCGCACGGGCACGAACCATTTCAAGCGAAGCGAGCGCCTGAGTGCTGTTACCGATTTCGTTGGCAGCTTCGGCATTCATCAGCAGAACTTCTGCATACCGGATCACGCGTACATTTTGCTGCGAACCTTCATTGAACCCGGTTACGTACAGCTTAAACGGCACATATGATTTCTGGTTGTACATCGGGTTGTCACCGGTTGCAGGGATCGCGTCGCCGGCAGGAGTTGTCTCACCACGGTAAATGATGGTCGCATCGCGGCGTGGGTCGCCCGCTTCAAAGGACTTCGAAAGCGCCTCAGTAGGAACATTGAAGCCCCAGCCGCCACCTGTTACACCACGTACACCCTGTACCTGAGAGTACTGTGAGTTGGATGCATCCTTGTTGGAAGGGATTAGCTCATTCTGGATCTCAAAAATCGATTCGGTTGAGTTTTCGTTGGCCACGCGGAACAATGCCTCGTAGTCGGCAAAGAGCGAGTACTGGCCTGAACTGATAACCTGGGTTGTCAGATCGAAAACCTGCTGCCATTTGCCCTGATACATCGAAACCTTCGCATGAAGCGATTGTGCGGCACCTTTGGTCACACGGCCGAGGTCAGCGGCGCCATAGTTCTGCGGCAATACCGCTGCTGCTTCGCTCAGGTCTTTTTCAATGGCTGCGTACACGTCCGCTTTGGGTGTGCGGGGCAGGTTGTATTCCGAAGCGTCTTTGGGCAGGCTCAATCGCAAAGGCACGTCGCCAAACGCTCTCACCAATCTGAAATATGAGTAAGCGCGTACAAACTTCGCTTCGGCAAGATATCTCGCTTTCAGGTTGTCGTCCATGCTGATCGCCGGGATATTGGTGATTACCTGGTTGGCATAGTTGATATTCTGATACTGGCCTTCCCAGAAGCCTCCGAGCTGGCCATCTGTGGAACCTACCGTGAAAGTGTCATACAAATTGAAGAAAGTCGCATCGGACGGTGTGCTTCCTTTTTCAGCATCGTCGGAACCCATACTTTCCAGCGCAATGGGGCCAAAGGCGGTATTATTCCAGCTGCGAAGATTGGCGTACATTGCATTCACGGCCTTGGTAGCGTCGGCTTCATTTACCCAGAACACGGCGCCGGCCTGTTTTCCCTGCGGATCAACGTCGAGGAAGCTGTCGCTGCACGAGGAAGGGACGATCAGGAGCGCTGCAAGCCCGAGATATAGCCCTTTCTGCTTCAAATTGGTTTTAAAATTTATATTTTTCATATCGCTTGTGATCTTAGAAAGTGACGTTAATACCAAAGTTGTAGGTCGCTGAAAGCGGGTACACATTGGCGTCGATACCGGCTTGGGTCGGTTTGTTTTCGTTAGCTCTTACCTCTGGCGACAAGCCTTTGTATTTAAAGAAGTTCAGAGGGTTCTGGGCATTCGCATATAGACGCAGTTTGCGGATTTTCAACCTTTCGTTGAAAGCCTGCGGGAACGTGTAACCGATTTGCGCATTTCTAACCCGGAAGTAGCTGCCGCTTTGTACGAAGAATGTATTAGGCAGGTAGTTTTGGCCTCCGCCGATGTTGGCAGAAGGATAGGTGTTTGAAGTACCTTCACCGTGCCATCTGTTATCGTAGAAATCCTTGGTGAAGTTCTCGTTACCATAGCGCCAGCCCATGTTGGCATTGTAAATATCTACTTTGGCAACGCCCTGGAAGTCGAGCATCAGGTCGATGTTTTTGTAATTCCAGCTGGTGTTGATACCGTAGGTGAATTTCGGGTTCGGGTTGCCGATTACCTGGCGGTCGAGACCGGAAATCGTTCCGTCGGGCACGCCGTTGGTTCCGCTGATATCGCGGTATCTGAAATCGCCTGGTTTTGCACCTGGTTGTGCCGAGTTTTTGATCTCTTCCTCGTTCTGGAAAATACCGTCTACTACGTAACCGTAGAATGAACCGATCGGGTCGCCTACGCGGGTACGTGTGGCGAGCGCACCGCTGGTAAGACCTACACCACCATCATAAATAGGGTTGGCACCCGATGATACCGCCAGCACTTTGTTGTTGTTCACCGCGCCATTGAAACCAATGCTGTAAGAAAGATCCTTACCGATTTCATCGCGCCAGTTCAAGGCAAATTCAAAACCTTTATTTTGGAAATCGGCCTGGTTGCCCACGATACGGCCGGAGCTTGTACCAATGGAAGTCAATACCGGAATGTCGAAGATCGCGCGCTCGGTTTTCTTGATATAATAATCCAATTCAACAGTCAGTCTCGATTTCAGGAAGGAAGCTTCGATACCTGCATCGGTACCTACACCACGCTCCCAGTAAGTGGTAGGAGGGATAATGGAGTTGATACTCGCACCGGTATTCAGCTGACCTCCGAAGATCGCTGCCAGGCCGCCGCCGGTTGCCACTGTGAGTGTCGACAAGTTGGAAGGAACGGACGCATTACCGATTTTACCCCAGCTACCGCGGATTTTCAGGTTATCGAAAATCGTTTGGTCTTTCATGAAGTTTTCGTTGCTGATTACCCAGCCTGCACCCACCGAAGGGAAATAACCCCAGGCATTACCACCCTGGAAGAATTTGGAAGAACCATCCGCACGGAGGGAAGCATTCAGCATGTAGCGCTCGCCGAAAGAGTAGTTCACACGGCCAAAGTAGGAAGCATATGTTCCGAGATCACCTTCGTCTTTCACATTGCGGCCATCTGCACTACCCAGTGCGAGGTAAAGGTCGCCTTCGCTTGAATATGGTACATTTAGTGCATTAGCAGTCAGTTTGTACGATTGGTCGCGCTGAGCGGATTGACCGAGGAGGGCTGTAATGCTGTGCTCACCGAAATCTTTGGTGTACGTCAATGTATTTTCAAAGATCCAGTAGCGTGTCTGCGGGCGTACGAATTCGAGGAAGCTGGTGGTGTTGCGTTGTTTGAATGTAGCAACATATTGCGGCACGTAAGTACGGGTTTCGTCCTGTCCGTAACGTCCGCCAAGGCTCGTGCGGAATGTCAGCCCTTTGAATAGGGAGAGTTCCGCGTATGCATTACCGGTGAGAAGCGTCTTTTTGGTATTCTGATTGTAGAAATCAATCGTAACCTGCGGGTTGAAGTTGTTACCGTCACCCAGATTGTAATCGGTAGGGTCGCCATAGGTGCCGTCGGCATAATAAACCGGTACAACAGGACCTGCTGCATAGAGCTGGCGGAAAATTCCGCCCGCCTCATCTTTTGACTTGCTGAAAGAACCTGTTGCCGAGTAACCCACTTTCAGGTTTTTCAGAACCTGGAAATCGTTTTGCAAACGGGCTGTGTAGCGTTTGAAATTGTTTTTTTCAACAATACCATCCTGATCCAGGTAACCTAATGAGAAGTTGTAGGTGGATTTTTCGCCACCGCCGCTGATCGATAGCTGGTGGTTGGTCACAAATGCATTGCGCAGGATCTGGTGGTACCAGTCGGTGCCTTCTCCAAACTGGGCAGGGTCGAGGATATCTGATTTTCCGTTGATGCGGCTCAATTCGTTGATCATCGTGGCATATTCATTTGCATTCGCCATTTTGATCTGGTTGGTCACCTTCTGATAACCTACAAAGCCATTGTAATCGATAATAGGTGCTCCTGATTTTCCTTTTTTAGTAGTGATCAAAACTACCCCGTTAGCTGCCCGCACACCATAAATAGACTGGCTGGATGCATCTTTCAGGATGTTCATGCTTTCGATATCGCCCGAGTTGAGGAAGCTGATGTCGTCGAACCAAACACCGTCGACCACGTACAATGGGTTAGCGCTACCATAGGCCGTTCCGACACCGCGGATACGGATTTGCGGCGCCTCGCCCGGTTTACCCGAGTTGTTGATCTGTACCCCGGCAACTTTACCCTGCAAACCGCTGACCGCGTTCATGGAAGGCTGCTTTGAAATCTCCGCCCCTTTGATTTGCGCGACAGAACCAGTAACGTCGAGCTTTTTTTGCGAACCGTAACCCATGATCACCACTTCAGTCAGCGCCTTGGCGTCTTCCTGCAAAGCAACGTTCAATGTTGTCTGGTTACCCACGGTGATTTCCTGGGTAGCCATCCCGATCATGGAGTAGACCAGGACGGATTGTGGAGACGGAACTTTTATAGCGTAGTTACCATCGGCATCGGTAGGAACACCGGTAGTAGTGCCTTTGATGAGCACGCTGGCGCCCGGCAGCGCCGAATTGTCGGCACTCGAAGTGACTTTCCCAGTCACATTTATTTCCTGCGCGTAAGAGAAACTTCCTAATGCCAGGAAAACGAGCATGTACAGTAATCGTACAATAGTTTTCATCAGTTTCAAATTGGTGATTGAATTATTATAAGAATTTATTGACTTCAAAATTAAGTTCCAAGCGGGGGAGGAATCAAAAAAAGCACTACATCACCACTACATCAATGAGAATAATGCAAGGTTTGCTAGCACAATAGGGGGTAGGGTAATGGATTAGTGCAATCGTGTCAAATGTCCATCATAAATTGGGCCAGATTGGCATCGTTGTCCAATCCAAGCTTTTTTCGGAGCCGATAGCGCTTGATTTCCACACCGCGGACGGAAATCCCCAGCACGGGGGCCATTTCTTTGGTGGAAAGATTCATGCGAAGGCATGCCGCCAGCCGGAGTTCGGAAGGGGAAATGGTAGGGTATATCTGGCGCAGCCTTTTGAAGAACTGTTCGTGCACCTCGTCGAAGTTTTGTTCAAATAAAACCCAGTCGTCCTTGCCGGCGACATTCCGCTCAATGCTGTGCAGGAGTTTCTGGTAGTGAATGTTGGGAAGCTGTTGCCCCATTTCAGCCTTCACTTGTTTCAGCTCGTCGCGGATTTCTTCCAGGATCTCGTTTTTTTTCACCACGTTGATAGCCACATTGCTCAATTGCTGGCTCTTGCTCTGGATTTCACTTTGCAGTTTCTCATTCTGGATCTGCATGATTTTCCTTTCGCTGGAAAGGCGTTGCTGGCGTAGTTTTTCTTCTTGTTCCTCAATCAGCTTCCTGCGGTGGCGCGCAAGCCGTTTTTCCTGGTACAAGATCAATGCGGCCAAAGCCAATGCGACCAGCACAGCGAAAAGTACCTTGGCAAACAATGTCTCGCGCCAGTAGGGCTTCACGCTGAAATGGTAAGTGCCGATCGTGTCGTTGAGGCTGCTCCTTATTTCAAAAATGTAGTCTGTTGATTCCAGGTTCGTAAATTCCACAAAGCTCTGGTCTGTCCACTCCGACCATTGATCGGTCAGACCTTTGAGGCGGTATTTATACTGCACGTTCTGGCCATACACCGGTAAAGCAAATGCAATGCGCAGCGAGCGCACCTCGGCCGGAAGGGACGGACTGCCCAAAATTGCGAAGGTTTCATTCAGATTGCGCAGGTTGGCCACTTTCCTGACAACCGGCGGGCCGGCGGCCTCACTGTGCTCGTCGGGTGATTTGCGGTTGTACAATGCGTAGCCATTGTCGAGGCAAAAGAAATAGTAATCTTCCGATAGCGGTACCACGGTTTCGCTGTTGCGCACGAGCGTGAGCGGGAGATTTCGTGTTTCTTTTCCCCGTTGATAGAATGCCACACGGTTCATGAACACTTTGAACCAGTCACCATGAAGGCCCGTTCGTACTTTGTAATTTTCGTCTTCCCTGGAAAAATCCGCACTTGGAACCAGCTTGCCGGATGCGTCAGGCTGGAAAAAGGCATTGCCCGAGCGTACGCGCACCTGTCCATCCAACCACTGAACCACCTCGATAGAAAATTCGCTGGGTAGTTCCTGAGGGGCTTTAAACTCCCTCCACGACAGGGCCGAATCCAGCGTTGGTGTCAGTTTGGCCTGAAAAAGTCCTTTGTAGGCGTGGCCGAGCCAGAATGTGCCCGAATTGTCGTGAGCGATCTGCCGGATGGGGATCGGTGGCAGCTTTTTGACGGGATAGGCGTATGTCCAGGTACCGCGAGCGTCTTTTTTATACACATGCAGGCCCACATAGGCGCCTTGCAACAGCAGCGTATCGTTTCCATTTCGCATCGGCACAAATACCCAGCCGCCGTTGATGTTGGAAATTTTAGTTATGCCGTTTTCGGAAATGCGATAGGTAGCATCGTTGTGGCCGCAAAGCAGCTGATCGTCGATTACTTTGAGTGCCCATGTCTGCCCTTCAAGCCCCCACACGGGCCGGAACGGTTCCGGGGAAAGCCATTTTTTAACAAACACACCCTTGTTAGACCCCACGTAGAGGTTCCCATGCCAGATGGCGGCGGCGTAGGTAGAACCTAACGGATTATCACTGGTCTGGTAGGCTATAATCGGCGACGACATTTTCACCATATCGATTCCCTGATCGAGCCCAATCCAAAGCTGCTGCTGCGCATCCTCTTCCAAAGCCAGTACTGTATTGTTCTGCAAGCCGGTCTCCTTGTTGAATTGGTACTTCAATGCGCCGTTCTTGGAAATGACGTAGACGCCATTTTGTATTGTTCCGAAAACGACACTGCTATCGCGTGTCATTACGATAGCGCGGTTGATAATATTCCTTTTTAATTCGCCGGAAATGGTGATGTTCCAGGGGGACAAGGTCCCGTTTTGCCAGATATACAGCCCGTGTTTGGTGGTGGAAATGAGGATCCCGCCGTTCGAAAAAGGTAATATTGAAGATATAATAGTCGGAGAAAGGCTTTCCGTGCCGGGCAGCGGTTCGAATCGCTCTCCTTTTAACTCATAAATACCACGGCCGATCGTCGGCACTAATATGCGGTTTTGTACAAACTGCATGAACATGATGTTGCCCGATCCTTTGATCTCTTTCAAATTTTTGCCGTCGTACCGGTAAATGTTCGAAAAAGACTGGAAATAGACATATTGGGGCGTTTTAAGGATATGCCAGATCTCCTCCGTGCGCAGGCTCGCAAAGCCCGCTTTCTTGCTTAGCGAATAATATTTCAGCTGACCGTCTGCTTCTTTTTTCCAATACCCGAATTCCGAAAACCCGCCTACATAAATGCGCTGTTCAGCTCTTGTCGTTCGATTCAGTACTTTTCCCCCGACTGGTCCAGTTGATTGTTCGTCGTAAAGTACTGTCCGTACGATCTGGCCGTCGGGCAATGGATATAGCTTCCAGGAAGCCCCGTCGTGCTCCAAAAGGCCATCGGAATTGGCGGAATAAATCAGCCCGTCGGCGCTCTGGCAAATGTCCCAGTTTTGGTTATGCGCCTTGTAAAGTGTGGCCGGATAGTTGATCAAAGGTGGTGTTTCCTGCGCGAAAAC
>DATMSL010000429.1:0-5384 GCA_035565435.1 Dyadobacter sp.
GAATTGATTAGAATTGAATTGATTAGAATTGAATTGATTAGAATTGAATTGATTAGACTTTTTAGATTTTTAGAATTTCCTGTTCCATTCTTTCAGCCAGCGCTCAATGACTACTTTGGTTTGAGTAAAGAACTCAACCGCGTGCTTGCCCTGGCCGTGGAGGTCGCCGTAGAAGCTATCCTTCCAGCCCGAGAACGGGAACTGTGCCACAGGAGCGGCCACTCCAATATTAATACCAATATTCCCTGCTTCGGCTTCATGGCGGAAGCGACGTGCATTCAAACCGCTGCTGGTGAAAATACAGGCCATATTGCCATATTTTCCGGAATTGATGAAGCGGATTGCCTCCTCGATGGTATTAATATGTACCAGGCTCAATACTGGTCCGAAAATCTCCGTCGCAGCGAGTTCGCCATCCAGCGGAATGTCTTCGATAATGGTAGGAGCAATGAAGTTGCCGTTTTCAAAGCCGCTGATTTTTGCATTGCGTCCATCCACCAACAGGCGGCCGCCTTCGTGCAAACCTTTATCGATCAGGCTGTGCACACGGCTTTTGCTTTCTGCGGTGATCACGGGGCCCATTAATACATCCGAATCCAAACCAAAGCCGGTTTTGCGGTTTCTGGCCGATTCCACGAGGCTCTCGGTAATGTCCTTATGCTCACCAACAGTGATGATCGTAGAAGCGGCCAGGCAACGCTGGCCTGCGCAGCCGTAAACGCTGTCGATCACGATCTGCGAAGTCATGTCGATATCCGCGTCCGGCAGCACGATTACGGGGTTTTTGGCACCGCCCTGCGCCTGCACGCGCTTGCCATTGGCCGAACCTTTGGCATATACATAACGGGCCACATTGGAAGAACCTACAAAGCTAATACCCTTGATTACCGGATGTTCGAGAATAGCATCCACTGTCTCACGCGCACCTTGCACGAGGTTAAGTACACCTTTTGGAAGGTCTAGCTGCTCCATTAGGCCCACGATCTTGGTCATGGTCAGCGGCACTTTTTCCGACGGCTTGATAATGTAGCTGTTCCCGCAGGCGAGTGCATAGGGGAGGAACCAGAAGGTGATCATGCCGGGAAAGTTGAATGGCGCTATACATGCACACACGCCCAGCGGCTGGCGGATCATGTACTCGTCAATACCTTTTGCAATATCTTCTGAGAACTCGCCCTGGATGAGCGTAGGCATACCGCAGGCATTTTCCACGTTTTCGATCGCGCGCACCATTTCTGCTTTCGCCTCGATGAACGTCTTACCGGATTCAAGGGTGATAGTCCGGGCGATGTCGTCGGCGTTGTCTTCCAGTATGGTTTTGAGTTTAAACAAATATTGTACACGCTTCGAAACCGGTGTATTCCTCCATTCCTGAAAAC
The DNA here is from genome assembly GCA_035565435.1 of Dyadobacter sp. Taxonomy (GTDB): domain Bacteria; phylum Bacteroidota; class Bacteroidia; order Cytophagales; family Spirosomataceae; genus Dyadobacter. The sequence goes on from DATMSL010000429.1 coordinate 1,380, forward strand.
CTTCATGCGCAGCCGCGGCCGCATCGGCAACATCCTGGGCATTGCCGTAAGGTACTTTCGCCAGCACTTCCTGATTGGCGGGGTTGAGCACATCCACATAGTTGTCGGAATGGCTGTCGACCCAGCGGCCGTTGATGTAATTCTGTAATTTTTCCATGTATTTTAAAACTTATAATCCTCCGTATCCTTTCACAAATTCCATTACTTCCTCGTAGGCGGGCATGAAATTCGCGCAGCCTTCGCGCGTCACGATGATGGCCCCGCACGCATTACCCATTCGCACACTTTTGTACAAATCCCAGCCGCGCAGCAGCCCGAACGAGAAGCCGGCGCAAAATGCGTCGCCCGCTCCAAGCACATTCAGTACCTCCACCGGGAAGCCAGGTACTTTCACTTCTTCTTTACCAGGTTGGAAGATGGATGCACCGTCTTTCCCGCGCTTCACCACCAGTGTTTCCACACCCGAATTCAGGATTTCATTGATGGCATTTTCAATATTCCCCCGGATTTCCGGCGCTGATATTTGCTGGTGTTTGATCAAAAGTTGCTCCTTGTCGGTCAGGAACGTGGCGAGAATCTCTTCCTCAGTTCCTACCACAATATTGAAACTGCCTAATGCCGCGCGAATGGTTACGCCAAATGCGCGCGGGTCGAACCACTGATCGGCGCGGAAATCGATGTCGAGCAATCGGGTAACCCCGTTCTTTTTTGCCAGTTCCAGTGCATAGAACATCGCGGTACGGCTCGGATCTTTGCTGAAAGCGGTTCCGGAGAACGCAGCAGCTTTAAAATCCTGGAACGGTATGGCCGATACGTGATCAATATTCAGGTTGATATCCGCGCAGTTTTCACGGTAGTACACCAGCGGGAAGCGGTCGGGAGGCTCGATGCCCAGCACGACAGCCGAGCTGCGGGTACCTTCGATTGTCGGTACCCATTCGGTGACAATGCCTTCATTGTCCAGGAAATGCTTGATGAAGTTCCCGACCTGGTCATTGCCTATGCCGGTCAAAATGGCTGTTTCCAGCCCCAGCCGGCGGCTTCCTGTGGCGATATTGAGCGGGCAGCCACCTACAAATGCATTGAAGGCCTCGATTTTTTCAAAAGGGCTGCCTACGTTGGCCGAGTAGAGGTCAATGGAGGAGCGGCCGAGGGTAAGAAGATCGTATTTGGGCATTGGTAGTTATTTTTACTTCGGCTTTCGGCACTCGGCCGTCGGCTTTTTATTTTTACTTCGGCTTTCGGCAGTCAGCCGTCGGCTCTTCTTTTTTCGTTATTTTGATCTTAATCCAGCAGTTCGACAGCCGAAGTTCTCTTCACCCATTCATTTCCGCAGTCACGATCGGTAGTCTCGGGTCGGAGCCATTCCAGGTTCCGTAAATCCAGTCGTGGTCGGGGTCGGATGTATTAGCGAGCGACTGGTCGCTTCCGGCGAGGAAGTTGAGATAGTACACATTGTAGCCGTGTCCAGCCACTACCGGGTGGTAGCCTTTCGGGACGAGCACTGCTTCATTGTTTTTCACGCGGATGATCTCGTCCAGCGAGCGGTCTTCGGTATAAACCTGCTGGATGGCGTAGCCCTGCGGTTTGTCAATTTTATAGAAATAAATTTCTTCGAGGTTCGCTTCGAGCAACGTGCCGTCTTCTGCTACCTTGCGCTCATCGTGTTTGTGCGCAGGAAACGAGCTCCAATTGCCCGAGGGTGTGTAGACTTCCACGCAAACGATCTTATGGCAGCCAAAGCCTGGTTCGAGCAGGCTGTTGATCTGGCGGTTGGCATTATCACCTCCGCGGAATTCGATGGCGGCTTCTTCCGGGCGCTTCATGCGCGGCGGGTGATCTTCGTCGGACAGTACTTTGCAAATCGCGATGTCGGTGCCGGGTGATTGCGCCGTAAGTACAAACGGCGTGCGGCGCGAAAGGTACATGGCATGGCCGATCCCGCTGAACACGTCCTTGCGGCCATTGCCCGTTTCCCAGACCTGCCCGGCGGCTTCCACTTTGAAATTTCCGCCCAGCAGCGCAAAGCAATATTCATATTCACCCGTATCTCCCACGATTTGTTCGCCTGCTTCCAGTATTTTAGCTTCGAAGTTCAGGTACGTCCAGCCAGCCTGTTCGGCGGTGAGGGAGTGATAGGTCTTGTCGTGTGTTTGGGGCTCGATCAGCAGGTTACTCATTGTGGTAAATCCATTACATTTGCACAATGATAGTGTTGTATAAATTAAACACAAAATGTAAATATGTTAATATCGAATGCAAACGTTTGAAAAAATTTCAAAGAATTAATTGTCCTATTCCAACTGATGAATTCCTCACGTCCTGTTACGATCAAAGACATTGCACGCCGTTTCCGGTGCTCTCCCTCCACTGTTTCACGCGCGCTCAACGACCACCCGGCCATCAATGAAGACACCCGCAAAAACATCCAGGAATATGCCAAAGAGGTAGGTTATCAGCGCAATGAAGTGTCACTGAGCCTGCTCAATAAAAAAACCGCATCGCTCGGCGTAGTAGTACCGACTATCAGCAATTACTACGAAACAGCTGTGATCGAAGGCCTGCATACCGTGTTGCAACCCATGGGTTACACGCTCAACATTTGTGTGACCAACGAAAGCTACCTGCTTGAAAAAGAATCATTGTCCAAACTGCTCTCCAACCGGACAGAAGGGATATTCCTGTCGGTTTCTCAGGAGACTTATGATGCAGGTTACTACGAGCATCTGGAAAGCGTGATCCAGCGTAAAACCCCGCTGATTTTCATCGACCGTGAATATGAGGATTTCGAAACCAGCCGTGCCACGGTGGACGATTACCACGGTGCATTTGCGGCGGTAGAACATTTGATTTCAATAGGTTATAAACAAATTGCGCATTTGAAGGGACCGAACGGCCTCACCGTTTCAGAGCAGCGTTTCAAGGGCTATATCAATTGCCTTAAAAAGTACAATGTGCCCATCCGCGAGGATCTGATTATCAACACGAATTTCAAAGTGGAAAGCGCCATTTTACCCACGAAGCGCCTGCTGGAACTCGCATCCCCGCCCGATGCGATCTTCGGCGTGAACGACCAGGTGGCGATCGGTGCAATGCGTGTGGCCAAAGACAAAGGGCTTCGCATTCCGCAGGATATCGGGCTCGTTGGATTTGATAACTCACCTATATCCGCTTACACATTCCCGTCACTCACGACCGTTCACCGCCCGGGCCGAAAGATCGGAATGGAGGCTTCTCGCCTGTTTCTCAATCAGTTGAACGGATCGGGGGACTTCGCACCGGAGAGCATTGTGCTGCCATCCGAACTGGTGATCCGGGAATCTTCGCTGCGGATTTGAAGCCTGCCCAGCGAGTTGTTTTTTTTGTAAAATAAATAGTTTGTAGCTACCAGATACTTTGGAGAAATATGAATAGCTTAGGCAATCTGTAACTCTTCTATCTGATTTATCAACTTGACTTTTACATTCCCTTCAATCCGACCTCTTCTGTCCGTATTGTGTGTGCTTGCTATATGCGTAGGCGAACTTCGGGCAGGTCCTTCCATTGGTATCAGGCCTGTTCCGTCATGGGTAGTGCCGGTTACGCCGGGTGGGAAGCCCGCGGGTGCCAAGGATTTTTCAAATGGGTTTTACATTGCCTTTTCGGACATTCAGGCCAATCTTGATGAACAAACGGTCTACCGCCGGGTAATTCGGCAAATCGTCTCGGAAAGCGGCGTGCAGAACGGCTCCGAAATGATCATCGGGTTTGATCCATCGTACGAGCGTCTGAATGTACACAGCCTCGTAGTATGGCGCAACGGCGTGGCCATATCCCGGCTGAACCTGTCCGATTTCAAGCTCATTCCTGTGGAAACCGACCGCCAGCGGTTTATTTATAATGGCTATTACACGGCGTCGGTCATTTTGAAAGACATTCGCAAAGGCGACCGCATTGAACTGTCGTATTCACTTGCGGGCTGGAACCCTGTGTTCAAGGGTAAATACTCCGATTTTTTCGCATTTG
>DATMSL010000430.1:0-3072 GCA_035565435.1 Dyadobacter sp.
GTTCTATAAAGTATTAGGAATAAATTTGAATGCATTTCAGCCCTCGAAACGGCTCGAAAACGACTCCCCATCCTAATTGAAAAGGGCATTTTGCTCACTCTGTTGTTATTTCTGATACAGCATTTTCATTCCAATCAAACCAATGAACCATGAGGAAACATTACCTCCATTTACCCGGAAAGGGTATTCTTGCATTTTTACTATGCCTGATGCTGTCGGTGCGGGGAGTCGCGCAGATCAGCCCGTTTATTCACGTCGACCAGTTCGGTTACGCGCCTGCGGCCGAGAAAGTGGCGGTGCTCAGTAACCCGATCGTGGGATACAATGCCTCATTGATTTACGCACCGCCGGCTACGATGGAAGTGCGCAACAGTGTCACCAATGCGGTGGTGTTCAGCGGTCCGGTTACCGTTTGGAATAGCGGAAGTACGCAAGCCAATTCAGGCGACCAGGGTTGGTGGTTCGATTTTTCGGCACTGACGGCCACAGGCAGCTATTATGTCTTTGATCCGGCAGGTAGCCAGCGTTCCGCGGCTTTTGAGATTACACCCAATCCGTATGGCAATGTGATGCTGGCGGCAGTGAAAATGTTCTATTACAACCGCTGCAATATGGCCAAAGTAGCTCCGTATGCGCAAAGCAAGTGGACCGACGGGAATAATTTCACGCATGCATTGCAGGACCAGCAATGCCGGTATGTGTACGACCAGGGCAATGCGGTGCTGGAAAAGAACCTAACAGGCGGCTGGTTCGATGCCGGTGACTATAATAAATATGTGTCGTTTACGCACAGTCCTTTGCACGACCTGCTGTACGCCTACGAGGAAAATCCGACTGTTTTTACAGACAATTTCAATATTCCGGAAAGCAAAAACGGCATTCCCGACCTGCTCGACGAAGTGAAATGGGAGCTCGACTGGCTTTTTAAAATGACGAATGCCGATGGCAGTACGCATAACAAAATGGGCAGTAGGAATTACAGCGAGAACATTTCCTCGCCTCCGAGCGTGAATGTGGATGGCCGCTACTATGGCCCTATTTGCACCTCGGCGTCGGCCACTATTGCCTCGGTGTTCTCGCATGCGGCGCTCGTGTATGCGGGTATCCCTGCGCTCGCAGCGTACGCGGGCCAGCTGGAAGCCAAAGCGGCGAGCTGCTTCAATTATGTGCTGCCGTTTTTTAATGCAAACATCCTTCAAACCAATTGCGACGACGGAAGCATTGTTTCGGGTGATGCCGATGTAGGCGTGGGGCCGCAGCGCAGCATGATGGTGATCGCCGCGATTTACCTTTTCGAGCGGACCGGGAATGCAGTTTACAATCAATTTGTGGTCAACAATTATGCTGGCACGGATGTCATGAGCTCCGGGTACTGGGGTGTGGATGCTACCGAATTGCAGGATGCATTGCTGCGCTATGCGAAGCTTCCGGGCGCCAACCCGACTGTCGCCTCGGCAATTCTGAACTCCGCGGGAACAGCCGTGGATGGTAACTGGAACGATTTCTTTGGCTGGACAACGGCCGATCTCTACCGCGCATTCATGCCGGACTGGTCGTACCACTGGGGCAGCAATATGCCCAAGGCCGATTATGCCAATGTGAACCGCAGCATGCTCAAAGCCGGGTTGGGCAATGCGGTAAGCCTCACGCGCAAGGCTACGGAGCAGATCCATTATTTCCACGGGGTTAACCCGCAGGGGATGGTGTATTTGTCGAACATGTATGGTGTGGGCGGCGATCGGTGCGTCAATGAAATTTACCACACCTGGTTCAACGACGGTACTATTTACGACAATGCCCTGACGTCGCCGAATGGCCCGGCGCCGGGTTATGTGGTGGGCGGGCCCAATGCCGACTACACAATCAGCGGCCAGTCGCCGCCGTTTGGTCAGCCGCGCCAGAAAAGTTACCTGGATTTCAACACCGGCTGGCCGACCAACAGCTGGGAAATCACCGAGCCGGCTATTTACTACCAGGCTGCGTACATTCGTTTGCTTGCCCATTCGACGCTGCCCGTCGAGGATCCGCTGCCTGTCGAACTGGCAGATTTTTACTTAAAGGACATGGGAAAAAGCCAGGCACAGCTTTATTGGAAAACTGTTTCGGAAACAGACAATGAGCGTTTCGAGATCGCGCGTTCTGTTGACGGTGCCGATTTTCGGATGATCGGGGAATTAAAGGGGCAAAACACCACGGCTACGGAACACTATTACACCTTCACCGACACCGAAGCGCCGGCAATCACTACTTACTACCGATTGAAACAGGTCGATTTTGACGGGCAATCCGAGTATTCCAAAATCATCGCATTGTATCGTAACGGCGATGTTGCATTCCGCATCGGCCCGAACCCGCTGAGTGATTATGTGGACGTGCAAATGCCTACGCACACGGGTAAAGCCACGGTGAAGCTTATTAACATGGCCGGCGTGGAGGTAATGCGCCGCGATGTAGACGGCAGCGGCCGGGTACGGATGCCTGATATAGCCAGGGGAATTTATCTCCTGCATGTGGAGCAGGGGAGTGAAAGGCTTTTTACGCAGAGGATTTTCAAAAACTAAGCGGGTAACGGGCAGCTGGAAACGATGCGCAGCTGCCCGTTGTTTTTGAGCAAGATTAGTGCTGTCCCGGTTCGGGCTTTCTTTTCGGCATGACCAGGCTGTCGGCCGGATATTTCGCTTTAAGCGTGTCCATTTGTGCTTTTGCCCATTGAATAAGGCGCTCGCGTTGAGCAGTGGTGAGCTTGGCCTCCGGATGCATACCCAATGCCGTGTACGATTTGAGCGGCATGGCGTCGTCTTCTACCATTTCCACTGTCTCTTCCAGCTTGTGGTTCTGCCGGGCGATAGACAGGCTGGTGAATGTCGAGAAGTTCAGGTGCCGCTTGCCGTCCTCGACGTGTTCGTTCATCCACCATGCCACAGGCTGGATATTGGAGTACCATGGGTAAACGGTTTTGTTGCTGTGGCAGTCATTGCAAGCTATTTCGAGGATATTCTTCACATCGGCCGGTACGTCATATTTCGTCGCGATGTTCATCGACTGGTCGTCGGAGAGATTTTTTTCGGGGCG
>DATMSL010000431.1:0-1794 GCA_035565435.1 Dyadobacter sp.
TCTTGCGCTTCCGCTCGCCTCTTCACCATAATTCGATAGCTTAAGTAGCCAAGAACAGCTAAGAGAAGAAGCCACCAGTACCAAAGAATACCAAAGAGTTTCCAGCCGCCTTCTGTTGCCGCAACCGCAACTGTCTTAGCATTCTGATCCGTCGCAGGGTCTTTTGTCGTCTTCGTACCCAGCACGGCCGTGTCGCTATCGCCAGTTTGGCCTCCTGCTGTAGTAGGGGCAACGTAAGCAAACGCATTCGGTACGATAAAGGGCTGTGCTAGTGCTGCACGAAGTTGTTCAAGAAGCGGGTCACTTCCCGTTGAACCCGTTGGGGCCGTAATGCCACCACCGATTACCTCTGGAATAAAGAACGTTTCCTCGTCTGCAGAACTCTGCCCGTCTTTCGTAACCGTTACCTTCACATTGTGTGCCATACCGCTCGCAACATTTTCAGGCAGCTCGAATGACCAAGCAAATTTATCACCTGCAGCACCGGTAATCGCCACTGAGATCGTACGAGGTACGCCGTCAATTTCAACGGCGAAACTTGCAGAATCTGTACTCACTAGGCCTGTAACCATTCGCTCCGTAAGATCGGGATCAATACTGACCGTCGGGATTACGGGAACGGGAGGTTCAACAACAGGCGGGTTGTTTACGGATATCGTCCGGAAAATGGTCGTACCGTTATTACCTGCCGCGTCTTGGGCGCTAAACTCTATTTTGTATGTTCCGTTTGCAACTTTCGTCGTATCCCATTCATAAACAAAAGAGTTTGTCGTATTGTTTTCATCGTATTTTCCTTGTGCCACGCCATTAGCCACTACTGCGCTACCGTCCGTATTAAGTACGCGAATATTGTAGACCTTCGGATGCGCCTCAACCGTATTCAAATCAATATTCGTTACGCCGCTAAGTGTCTGGCCTTCGGTGATAGAAGTTGAAATAACAGGGGCAACGTTATCAATGGTCACTTTCCAGAGATTGCTCCATGCACCCTGAGTGCCAGAGGCATCGATCGACTTTACGCGCCACCAAAAAGTCGTGCCGTCTGCTACGTTTTTCGCCGATTTTTGCGTATGGGTTGTCGTTTCCGTCCAGCGAATATTTGTCATCTCGGCGTTGTTGTAACTCTGGTAGACATATTTCACGGCGCCATCAACCGCACCCCACTTGTTTACGAGTGTTGCACCGTTAACGATTGCGTTGTTTTCAGGTGATATGAGCGCTGGCGCAGCAACAGATTCAAAGTTGTACCAGTCTTGGTTAATAACAACATCGTCAATATTGCCGACGAATGAATTCCAGCCACTTCCCGCCTTGAATCCTACCCCCGCGCTGGCGCCGCCATTCACGCCGATGTTCGCAAAGTAGCCAGTAAGTTGAGCGACGGTACATGGGTCACCCTGGCCGCAGTGATTGTCAAATTTATCCGGCTTTGTAAGCCACCATTTGCCTTCAAGGGGGTTCCACGTCTGCCATTGACCGTCCGTTACGGTGCCACTCATGTATGGTTCATACACGAGACGGCCTTGCCATGAAGTGTCACCATCGCTGGTGTCACGGTCGATATTTACCTGCATTGACGGTGCAATCAAATTAGTGCCCGTCTGCACATAGGTCTTATAGCTAAGTACGGATATGTCAGATAATTTCAGCGCGCCGTATCCGGACTTATACAGCATATACCCCTGATTATTTGCATTAACGCCCAGCTGCGCACTGCCCGTTCCTTGCGGCGGAGTCGCAGGACCTTGGGGGAAAGTTAATGAACCGCCGTTTCCATTGTCATTAACAGCCGAC
>DATMSL010000432.1:0-19618 GCA_035565435.1 Dyadobacter sp.
GACGGCGTGCAAGTTCAAGTTTTACAATAACTTCAATTATATCAAAAACCAGTCGCCCGGCCGGCCGTGGACGGGGGCTACCAACCGCAATATCATTCTCGAAGCATTCCAGTGGGGACAGGTGCAGGTGGATTACGAGAAGCTGAAAAACTACAAACGCGCCGACGGCAGCCAGATTCTCTGGAACCGCTCGGGCTACCAGGATACCCCGGCGGGTGAAGCCGCGAAGTTCATCGATAATCCTTACTGGTCGGCGTACCAAAGCTACCTCGAAGAAAACCGCGACCGCTTCTACGGCAACGTGGGCGTGGTGTACGACGTGAACAGCTGGCTCAAACTGAGCGGAAAAGTGAATGCGGACGTGTACCAGTATCAATACCAGGACCGCATTGCCGTGTACTCGCGGACGCAGTCGCAGTACCAGGAGTACAACAACAACTTCAGCGAGTTCAACTACGAATTGCTCGCATCAGCGACCAAGAGTTGGGGTGATATTTCATTGAATGTCAATGCAGGTGGCAACATCATGAGCCAGCGCCGCCGTATCAGCGACGCAGTTACACAAGGCGGGTTGATCATTCCTGAATACTATAACTTGAAGAATGCGAGCTCGGTACTCGTGAATTCGAATGCTTACCGGAAGCAGATCAGCTCTATTTTCGGTAGCTTCTCACTGGGCTGGAAGAGCCTGCTCTTCCTCGATGGAACACTGCGCAATGACTGGTCTTCTACCCTGCCATTGAACCGCAACTCGTTCGCATACCCTTCACTCACCACGAGTCTGATCCTCAGCGAACTGAACGGCGTGAAGGACATCAACTGGCTGGATTTTGCCAAAGTACGCCTCGGCTGGGCGCAGGTGGGTAACGACACCGATCCTTACCAGCTGCAACGTGCCTACGAAGCGAGCCAATCGTTTGACGGGCTGCCATCGTACAAACTGCCGGCGCAGCTGAACAACCAGGCACTGAAACCGGAGATTACCAGCTCTTGGGAAGCTGGTTTGAATATCCAGGCATTAAAAAACCGCGTCGGCCTCGACATTACCTATTATGATAATGTGAGCCGCAACCAGATCATCAACATCCCGGTATCCTCGGCATTTGGCTATGATTCGAAGGTGATCAATGCGGGTAAGATCAATAATAAAGGTATTGAAATCACATTAACCGGTACGCCGGTCCGCTCGAATGGTTTCGAATGGAATTCGAGTCTCAACTGGTCGAGAAACCGCAATAAAGTGATCGCGCTCGCACCGGGCATCAACACGTTCCAGCTCGCCAACAGCCTCGTGACGCTCGTGGCGCGTGAAGGCCAGCCATACGGGCAAATCCTGGGTAACGACTTCGTGTATGCGGCCGACGGCCAGAAAGTAATCAAAGCAGACGGTACTTACGAGCGCGCTCAGCAGCTTACCCCACTGGGAAGTGTTTTGCCGAAATACCTTTTCGGTTTCCAGAATAACTTTACTTACAAAAACTTCAACCTGGGCTTCCTCGTCGACGGACGCGTGGGCGGCAAGTTCTTCTCGCAAACCTACAAAGTAGCGATGTACGCCGGTGTTTTGGATAAAACCGCAGCCAACAACGTGCGCGAAACCGGAGTAGTGCTCGACGGCGTGAAAGGGACCGTGACCTACAATGCCGATGGTACCTACCAGGTAACCAACACCACGCAGAACGACACCCGCATTACCGCACAGGCATGGGCTCGCGGGGAATACAGCGGGCCTACCCCGCAGACGATCTTCGATGCGACGTTTGTGAAGTTGCGCGAGATCACATTCGGGTACAACCTGGCGCTGAACAGCAAGGCTGTAAAACAGGTCTATTTAGGGGTTTACGGTCGTAACCTGGCCAACATTTATACCGCCAGCAAATACATCGACCCGGAGTTTACCAATGGCGGCGGCAATATCCAGGGCCTCGAAGGCGGTAACATTCCGGTACCTGCCACGTACGGTCTGAATGTAAATGTGAAGTTCTAACCACCTCAAACTGAAAATCATGCAAAAGTTCATATATCAAAAAGGCATTCTGACCCTCGGCATCGGCGCATTGCTGGCCAGCTGCTCCGACAGCCATTTCGAGGACATCAACAAGGACCCGAACCGGCCGCAGAACGTGACCACGACCACCATCCTGCTCTCAGCCGAAAAACAGGTGATCGACAACATCCGCAATGAGAACAGCTCCCTGCGCGGCTCACAGCTTTTTGCCCAATATTACAGCCAGAATATTTACAGCGATCAGTCGCGCTATGATATTCCGCGCTCGTATTCGGATACTTACTGGAGCAATGCATACAAGGCATTGAACAACCTCAACGAGATCATCAAGCTGAATACCGACCCGGCGACCAAAAGCATCGCGACCGCCGGAACAGCGGGAACCAATGCCAACCAGATCGCCATCGCGCGCATTCTGAAAGCCTACACCTTCCAGAACCTGACCGATGTGTTTGGCAACATTCCTTACCAATCGTACGGCAGCCAGGACCCCGAGTTTCAGGCATTGCAGCAGGAACCCGAGAACCTGAGCCCGGCCTATGCCAGCCAGCAGAAGATTTACCTCGACATTCTGAACGAGCTGAAAGCCGCCGGCGACACGCTGGCGAAATACAAAACCGCGACGACGTTCGGCACCTACGATGTGATCTACAAAGGCAAGAACGAGCTTTGGGCCAAGTTTGCCAACTCCCTACGCCTGCGTATCGCGACGCGCATCCGCAAGCAGCAGCCTGCCGAATCGAAAACGCATTTCGACGATGCCCTGGCAAAAGGTGTTTTCACTTCCAATGCGGATAATGCCGTGTTCAAATACCAGTCACTCGCCCCGAACGAAGCGCCGCTTTACCGCGCCACGGTGACTGCCAACCGTAAGGACTTCGCCGTCTCGCACGTGATCGTTAATGTGCTGAAAGGCGACCTGGGAACCGTGAAAGTGCAAGACCCGCGCTTGCCGGTGTACGCCTCCAAAAATGCGGCCGGTAATTATGTAGGCCAGCCTTACGGGCTTCCTGTGGCAGCGGCCGGGCTGCTTACCGCCACCGACGTGAGCCTTCCCGGCGCCGTTGTGAATGCGGCCAATTATGGAGAAGTTTTACAGGAATATGCCGAAGTAGCATTCCTGATTTCGGAATACAAAAACTGGGACCAGCAGGAGTACATCAATGGCGTGACCGCTTCCCTGCAAAAATGGGGCATTGCACAGGCCGATATCACCGCCTATCTCGCCGCACTTCCCAAAGCCGACAAGGCTAACGTATTGAACCAGAAATACCTGGCACTTTACACGCAGGGCGACGAAGCCTGGGCCGAGATCCGTCGCACCGGCTACCCTACCTTCCTGGTGAAACCGGGCGACGTCGTTTGGAGGCGCACTGTGGATGGGCAAACCACCGATTATAAATTCCAGCCGTTGTTCGGCGAAGGCGTGCCACAGCGCTTGTACTACCCGCCGAAAGAGCAAAGTGTGAACCTGGCCAATTACCAGAATGCGGTGAAGGCACAGGGCAATGACGATATCACTACTGCCCTCTGGTGGAATAGATAAAATCCATTCTTCGTAAAAAAGGCTGCTCATTTAACGGTGAGCAGCCTTTTTTTTGCCTGATGTTAAATTCCTATGACTTATCTTTGTGGTACAACTTTTATCTATTTGTAGAATAAGTTGTATTTAACAATTCTCCGATGAAAAATTTTTCCAACGACGACATCCTGAAAGTGGCGGTTTTTCTACCGGTGCTGGTACCTATTTACCTCGCCTATGCGTGTTTCAAGGCATTGAAAGCACTGCTCGAATTTCAGGACTGATGCGCCGGCACGAATGAGAATTCATGCCAGGCAATCGCCGCCGAACGGATCGTAGCATTTACTCCACAAAGCTGTGTATCTGCCATTTACCAGTTTGGATTTTGCCGCATGTTCTTGTTGGCGTTCAACTCTGTCAGCGGGATCGGCCACACATAATCGCGGTCGGAATTGAACTTCCGCTGCTCCACTACCACCGGTTTGCCGGTAGCCGGGTCCACGGCACCGTATACTGTGCCGTTCAATACCTTCTCCCCTATTTTCCAGCGGCGGATGTCATAGAACCGCTGTCCTTCGAATGCCAGCTCGACCTGCCGCTCGCGACGCACAAACTCCCGCATTTTTTCCTGCGTATTGTACTTTTTCACGTCTACATCAGGCATTCCGGCGCGTTTGCGGATCATATTCAGGTATTTGGCCACGTCAGGATCCTGCCATTTTCCGGTTTCGACGAGCGCTTCCACGTAGTTCAGCAGGATTTCGGCGTAGCGGATGATGAAGAAATCGAGCTGGCCGTCGGCCTGATTGCTGATATCCCGTGAATCCAGCCACTTTTTGATCCAGAATCCCGTCTGTGTCGACTGCGTCTGTCCGATCAAATCCACGCTGGTGGTCGAGAACGGGTCCATTTTTTTACCCAGAAACATTTCCCCGGGAATCAGGATTGAGGCTTTGAAGCGCGGGTCGCGGTTGTCGTTGAAATTCGGGTTTTTAATATAAATGGCCATGCTATCGGCGCCAAGCTCCTGGATCGTCTTGCCCTGCCTGGTTTCGTAAGTATTCACAATAGCGGCCGTAGGCGATGTGGTCGAATTGGCTCCTCCAAAGCTCTTGGGCCCCAGCCGCAGGAATGCCTGGCGCTGCCCGGTGCGATAGAAAAATATCCTTTCCTTATTCACCACGCCGGTATAGGTAAACAATGCCGCATAGTTGCCGACGTTCGGATCGGAGCTGTGGTAGAGCTCATAAATGTTCTGGTCGATTACCTGTTTAGCCTTCATGGCTGCATTCGCATAGTCATTCACAAACATGTATACCTGGCACTGCATCGCGTAACAAATGGCTTTGTTGATTCGGTAAGCCTCGCTATCGGGGTATTTGACCGGCAAAACCGCCGCAGCCGCTTCCAGTTCCGAGATGATGAACGATACCATTTGCTCCTGCGTAGGCCGGGAAGCGTACTGCTCTGCCGGCGTAATCGAGTGGTCGACGATGGGCACGGGGCCAAAATAGGCAAACAGTTCATAGTGGTACCAGGCACGTAACGCTCTTGCTTCGGCGGCGTAGCGTTCTTTGAGCGCCGGATCCTGCACGTATGCCTTGGAATAGTTTTCCAGAAACCGGCAAGCATTGCGGATCGTCTTGTATTTATTGGTGTATTGTTGGGCCGGTATCCCTGATGAGCTGGTAGCGGTACCTAATGTAAATACCTCGAAATCGGTGTAGTTGGCGCGGAAAACGGATTCGTCCGACGCGCCCGACAAATGCACGCGCGCATTGGAATAGAAGCCATTATAAACGATCACACCTGAGGGCACACCCGCGTACACATCTTCCAGCGAAGCCCTCAAATCGGATTCGAGGTTCCACCATTTGTCGTCGGTAGTAGCAATAGGATTATCCCTTTCGAGGAAATCGGAACAGCCGGCCAGCACCAATGCAAGGCACATCAAAAGCGCTCTGTATCTTTTCATAGTCATGTCGATGTTGGTTAAAAGCGCACGTTCAGGCCAATGGTGTTGGTTTTGAATAGCGGATAGGTGCCCTGGTCACCTTTGGTTTCGGGATCGATGATTTTGAGTTTCGTGAAAGTGAGCGGATTTTGGGCATTTACATACACGCGTACGCCGCGGATATGCAGGCGGCCCGTCACCGACGCGGGCAGGTTGTAGCCCAGCTGCATATATTTCACGCGGGCGAAGGCGCCGTTGGCCTTCCAGAAGTCCGACTGCAAGCCATTATTACCGGGCGCAGTGAGCAGCCTCGGGAATCGGGCATGGGTATTTTCAGGCGTCCAGTAGTCACGATGCCAGTTCAAAGGTGTACCGCCTTCGCCAGAAACGTTCAGCGGTAAGGCAATCCGGCTGGAATAGAATACGGGTACCTGGCCGGTACCGGTCACCAGTATCTCGAAATCAACGTTCCTGACTTTCAGTGAGAAGTTGCCAAAATACGTCGATACCGGGTCTACCGAGCCAAGGGCCACCCGATCGTCGTTATTGATAATGCCGTCGCCATTCATATCGGCATAACGCACGTCGCCTGCTCCCTGCCCCGCGATGATCGGCACGTTGGCGTCCATGTCCGCCTCCTGGATCAATCCCAGGCTTTTATAACCGTAAAACTCCGAGATAGCCCGGCCTTTCTGCCGGATCGTGTTGCCGTCGATAATAGGCGTGTCCTGCGAAAGTTTCAGCCATTCCGATGTATTACGCGAATACCCGAGGTTGAGGCTGAAATTGATATGGTCTGTCAGGGATTTGTTATAACCCGCTTTCAACTCCCAGCCCCGGTTGATGACGCTTCCGATGTTGATCGGCCCGGTCAGCAATGCCGAAGTGAGCGTAGGCTGCGGGTTCAGGATCAGGTCGGTCGTCTTTTTACTATACCAGTCAAATGTAAAATCGAGCTTGCGACCAAACAGACTGAGATCGGCGCCGATATCGAGGATTCCCACTTTTTCCCAGGTAATATCCGGGTTTCCGATCGTGCTTTCGGTACCATTTCCGGTGTTCACCGTGGATTGATAGCGGTAAGGCGCGATATTGTTGTTGCCGAGCATACCGTAAGAGCCGCGCAATTTCAGCTGACTCACAAAACGGAGGTCCTTCATAAAACTTTCATTGCTCACATTCCAGCCTGCTGCCATCGAAGGGAAGTTCCCCCATTTCTTTTTAGGCGCAAAAAGTGATGAACCATCCCGGCGCATACCGGCTTCCAGCAAGTATTTGTCCTTGAAACTATAATAAGCTTTACCAAAAACAGACAGCAGCCCGATTTCCTGCCAGGCGTCCGCATTGTTCATTTCCTGCGAGAAACCGGCGATGATATTCACCCGGTGGTCCCCGAAATTTTTGTTGTAATCGACGTTACCGCCCGCATAGTAGTAGCTCGAACGGTTGGTTGGCCCAGCCGATTTGATCGTACCATAGTCCCAGCCTGCCTTTTCACCGCTGAAATAATCGAAGAATACGAACGACTCCCGGTTAGTTTTGTCGGCCCCTGACGAAACGCGGTAGCTGAACTGCCCCTTTACGGTCAAATCCCTCGAAACATCCCATTTCGGACGAAGGTTAATAAGCACTTCGTCCCTGATTCGCTGTGTAGTACCGCCTTTTTCGATTTGCGCCACGGGATTCCAGCTTTCGCCATAAGTGCCGTAATAGCTGTAACCCGGCCTGTCGGGCTTTTCGGGATATTTGGACATGATATTCGGCGGCGCGGTGTAGATCCAGTTCAGCAGCCGTCCGCTTTCGCCCCCGTACGCATAAGGCTGTAACTGGTCGTCACGAGAGGCGAAAAGATCCATAAACACAACCACATTCTTACGCAAGTCGATACTCGTATTGGCCCGCACATTAGCACGGTTGAAAGTTGAGTTCTGAAGCATTCCGTCCTGCTTCATGAAATTGGCCGCCAGCGAGAACCGCGCCGAATTATTCCCGCCCGACACCTGCAAGCCGTGCTGCTGGATCATCGAATTGGATTTCATCAGTAATCTGCCCCAGTTGGTATCGGGGTTGCGCAGCGGCTCTACACCATTACGTGTGTTATGGATCACCTCCTGCGAATAAGTCGGATCCCCGCCGGTGTTCCTCCGGGCCTCGTTCACCATTTCCATGTATGTGGCGGCATCCACGAAATCGGGTTTGTACATGGGCGTCTGATTGCCGTAAAATACATTGTACTGGACATCGACCTTCCCGGCTACACCGCGTTTGGTGGTGATCAGGATCACCCCGTTGCCGGCGCGTGCCCCATACACCGACGCCGCAGCAGCATCTTTGAGGATCGAAATACTCTCGATCGTGTTCGGATCCAGCTTGTTCATATCAAACGGCACGCCGTCCACCAATACCAGTGGCGACGACCCCAGCAAGGAACCTACACCGCGGATCTTGATCGAAGCTGCATCGCCGCCCGGCAGCCCGGAGCTCTGGTTGACATTAATACCCGTGGTACCGCCCTGCAATGCCTGCGAAAGCTGTGTAATGGGCTTGTTGTTGACATTGTTCATCGACACTGTGCTCACCGAACTTGCCAGGTACTTCACTTTTTGCTCCGAAAAACCGGTCACCACCACTTCGTTCAAGGCAGTCGTGGTTTCGGGCAGCGAAATGATCAGGTTGCGCTCGTTGCCGTTCACGACGTACTCCTTCCCGGTAAAACCGATGAAAGTGAATACCAGCACATCCCCTATTTTGGTATAAATCTCAAAGAAACCATCACTGTCGGTTGTGGCTCCTTTTTGTGTGCCTTTAATAACCGCCGTCACACCAATCAGCGGGCCGGGTGGCTCTTTCTGGTCGAGGATGCGGCCGCGTACGAGGATCGTGTCCGCCCGAATGGCTTTCGACTTACCCTTTTCCGGCGCCGCATCGCGGCGGATTACGATGCTGTTGCCCATCAGCGCGTATGAAAGGTGGTACGGCCCGAGCAGCTTCGGCAGCACATCGCGCAGCTTTGCATTTTTTGCCCGGAAGTTCATCGTGGGCAGATCAGCCACTTTGCCCGTAAAAACAATATTGACATTCACCTGGGCGGCTATCTCGTCCAGGGCTTGGTTGAGCGTAACATTTTTGAGATGGATCGTCACGGGCTTTTCCAGCGCCTGCGCGTTCGAATCATGGGCAACAGACATGGAAGCAGCGCAACAAATAAGAAAGGTGATAATAGCGCTGTATCTCATCGCGGTAAGAATATAGTGAATCACTTCACTCCTTGGGAGAGATTTTTTCATAATTTTGACAGGTTTAAAATGTAAATCAACGGGTTGTGCGCGATGCCCTAGACTTCGACCCCTGTGGCACCGGCGCAATTATGAACTTGCATTTTGGCTCTTTCCCCGGGTTCATGTCCGGGGATTTCTTTTAGGTAATGTGTTCCATAGCTCCGGTTTTTGGTGATTACTTTCCTGGTAGTAGTGTGTATTTAAAAACATTCGCCGGTCGTGAGACGATAGCCTGCTTTCCCTTCTGTCTCGACCCTGCCATTCAGCGAAACCGCGAGCATTTCGAGAATGCGGCCAACAGATTCGGTTTCATCAAAATCGGCGTGGAGCACCGGGCAGTCGCCCGAACGCCCGTCCACACGAATCGATACCGCATACCGGCGTTCCAATGTACGCGCCACTTCCTGTAACCGCATATTGCGGAATTGCAGTTTGCCCTCCTTCCATGCAGCGAGTGCGCCGGCACCCGGATAATGCTGCACAGTGAGCCGGTCATCCGATTTTCCGTAAACCGCCTGCTGATCGGGCTGCAAATCCACCGAGACATGCGCCGAACTGACCTTCACACGGCCGGTGACCACCGAAACCGCAATCGCGGAATCCTCGGGATATGCTTTGATATTGAAAGTGGTACCTACCACACGCGTACGTACCGCGCCCGTGCGGATCACGAAAGGGTGCGCGGGATCACGCATGACGTCAAAAAATGCCTCGCCGGTCAACCCTACATTTCGTTCACCTCCGCGAAAGACGGCGGGATAATCGATCGAGCTGCCGGCATTGAGCCACAAGTGCGAGCTGTCGGGCAACACCACCTCCTTGCGCTCCCCGGGTGCGGCCTCCACATGAAGCATGGTAACAGGGCGTACCTCCTTCTGGCGTTTCGTGAACAAGTATAGCGCCGCTCCTGCCGACCATAAAACCAGCAGCCAGATGGCTGCGTTGCGAAGGTATGGCGCAGTGAACGGCCGGGCACGCGCAGGCGGGCTGATCTGGCTGGCGAGCGAAGCATATACTTCCTGTACAGCATGCTTATACTTCGCTGTTTCAGCATTTTCAGCGTCCAGTTGCTCGGCAATGAGCTGGCGTAACCGCTCCTCATCATTCCCTGCGCGGAAATGATCGAGCAGCAATGCTACTTCGTCGGGTGTGCATCTGTTTTCCAAATAGCGCTTGAACAGCGCTTCTACGGGGCTAGGGTTTTCCAAAGTATTCGCGTTTGTTTCCGCTAATACGTTTGGCAAGAGCCGGTCCTCTGCTCGTGCTCGAAAAAAATTTCAGTTTTTTCTTTGATGTATACCAAAAAGTAAGCCCAGGTGCTACAAATCGGCGCCGATGAACGTGATAATGAGCGAGAGCGTCACGTCGGTCCTGCTGGTGAGATAGGTTTTAATGAAACGGTTGGCTTTGACAATGTGGTCGCTGATCGTGGAATGCGAAATGCCCAGCTGGGCCGAAATTTCCTCGTATGTTTTACCCTCCATCTTCCCCAGCACATATCCCCGTCTCCGCATTTCAGGCAGCCGGTTGATCGCCATATTAAGCAATTCGAGGCTTTCGTTGTAGATGACGGACTCTTCCGAATGGCTGTATTCTTCTTCCAGCAGATAGAGCAGATTGTCCGACAACCTTTTGTCACGGGAAACCTTCCTGAAATGGTCGTAAACCAGGTTCCCGGCTATTTTGTAGAGAAATGACTTAAACGACTTTTCCGGGTCGATCTGCGCGCGCAGCTCCCATATTTTTAGAAAAAGTTCCTGCAAAATTTCTTTTGCCGTGTCTTCGGATTTGACCAGGCGGAAAATGTTGGCGTACAACTTCAAACTATACTTTTCGTAGAGTGCCGTAAATGCCGGCGCATCGCCTTCCGCCAGCCTGCCCAGCAGTACTTTTTCATCCGTTGCCTGCTTCTGCATCGTTTGTCGCAGCATAATAGAGTCCCCGTCCCCGGGTAGCGATGTACACTAAATATGATCTTTTGTAGATAAAACAAGTAAAAATCCGGAAAACCACTATCCTGCCCTGTCGGATACGCCACGGGAAATGCCCAGTCCGACCGCGGATTTGTCCGGTTCGGGGAGATTCCCATTCCTGCCGGACGGAGGTGCAGCTAATTTTGAATCACCCAAACGGGAAATCGCATTCAAACCATCGATCTTAAACATCTCAGAAAATGGAAATCAGCCACAAATACAGCCGCCGCAACTTCCTGGGCCTTGCCGCACTTACTTTCGCCGCTGCACAAATATTGCCTTCAAAAGCACTGGCCCATGCGAAAACCCATCCGCTACCGGGCGGTACCACCTATACATTTGGAGAAATCAAACAAATAGAGGCCGGCGTATTGAACATCGGCTATGCCGAAACCGGCCCGGCGAATGGGCAGCCCGTCATCTTGCTGCATGGCTGGCCGTACGACATCCACAGCTACGCCGAAACCGCCGAATTGCTCGCCAATGCGGGTTACCGGGTGATCGTGCCGCATCTGCGCGGGCATGGAACCACCCGGTTCTTATCCGACAAAACCCTCCGGAACGGACAGCAGGCGGCCGTGGCATTGGACATTATTGCCCTCATGGACGCGCTCAAAATCAAACAGGCCATCCTCGGCGGATTCGACTGGGGCGCGCGTACAGCGAATATTATCGCCGCACTCTGGCCGGAGCGGGTGAAAGGAATGGTGTCGGTGAATGGCTATCTGATCAACAACCTCGAAAGAAACCAGCAGCCGCTGTCACCGGCTGCTGAATGGGGCTGGTGGTACCAGTACTATTTCGCCACCGACCGCGGCCAGAAAGGCTACACCGCCAATTGGTACGATTTCAACAAACTGATCTGGAAAAATATCTCGCCCAAATGGGCGTTCGACCAGGCGACCTACGACCGCTCGGCCGAATCGTTCAAAAACCCCGATTACGCGGCGATCGTAATCCATAACTACCGCTGGCGGCTGAGCATTGAGCCGGGCGAGACGCAATACGACGAAATTGAACAAAAACTGTTCGGCGGGCCGACCATTTCTGTTCCGACGGTAACGCTCGACGGCGATTCGGACGGTGTCGTGCCCGCAGGCGACGGCTCGGCATTTGCGCGCAAGTCGACCGGCAAACATGTGCACCACGTGGTAAAAGGCGCGGGACATAACCTGCCGCAGGAAGCCCCGCGAGCATTTGCCGATGCCATTATCGAGGCCGACAATCTCGCAAAATGACTTTAAAACACTCTACTCCCAGCCTTCCGGTTTTGCCGGGAGGCATTCCGTGAAACGGACGTTTTGCGCGTTCTCACCCTCTACGTCCATCCAAATCCGTTTTTGGGGTGTTTTGAAAACCACTTTCTCAAAAAGCACATTCCGGATATCCAGGCCGCGCAAAAGCGAGTCGGTGACCGTAAGCGACGCATTCCGGATCGTTACACCGAGTGCGTCGCTCGCTTTGAAGGCCGTCCTGGCATGCACATTGGCATTTTCAATGAGCAGATTGGTCGCCGGTGACTCCGGAATACCGGTAATATCGACAAACGTCCGGGCCTTTTCGACGATGATGTTCCGGGCTGTAATATTGCGGTATGCGGGCGTGAGCTTATCGATCGGCCTGGCCGGCAGACGATCGGCGAGCTCGCCTACATATTGCCGGCTCCCGAGCATATCGAACTTCACCGCATCCCCGCGCAGGATCATGCGTACGCGCTCGTACGTGAGGTTATCGCCGCCACCGGCGCGAGTACGGCGCGTCTTGAAGCGCAGGCCTGTGTCGGTATCGTCAAAAACGCAGTCGTGGACGTAGAGGTTACGGATCATTCCGGCCGTTTCGCTCCCGCATGTAATGCCCCCGTGCCCCTCGCGTGCGAGGCAATGGCGGATCACCACGTTCTCCGTCGGCTTATTCACCCGGATACCGTCATCGCCGCGTCCGGCCTTTATCGTAAAGCAATCGTCGCCACAGCTGAGCGTGCAATATTCGATGAGCACATTCCGTGAAGACTCGACGTCTATACCATCGCCTCGCGGAATACCCACCGAACGCACGGTAATGCCCCGGATGATCACATGGTCACAATACACCGGCACTACATTCCAGAATGGCGTATTTTCAAGCGTAATACCTTCTATATAAACTTTTTTGCAGTTAATAGGCGAGATAAACATCGGCGGAAATATGAAACCGCCGTCCCTCCCTTCGTACACGCGCTCCTGCACGGGCTTGTCGGCCGGCACCACTTTCTCTATTACATTCACATTCATATACCGCTTCCTGACCGGTCCATCAGGCGGTCCCACGAGCTTGCCTTTTCCGGTCACCGCGATATTCTCCTGCCCATTAGCATAAATCAACGCCCCGAGCGACATCAGTTCCACCCCTTCGTTCCTGGTGAACACTGCCGGCAGATAATCCTCTATCTCAGGACTGAAATGCAGTTCCGCGCCTTCGCTAAGATGCAGATTCACATTACTCTTTAGATTAATGCGGCCGGTTTTCCAAATGCCACGGGGAATAAGAACCTTCCCTCCTTTCTTCCTGCTCGCCTCGTCGATCGCTGACTGGATCACTTTGGTGACCATTGTTCCCTCCCGGGCGCCTTTGTCGGTAATATTGATGGTTAATGCAGGAAAAACCGGTTTTGCGAACGCCGGCATTGGGAACGGTGCTTTAACCGGCGCTATTGTTTCCGGTAACCTGCCTGCGCCCACATCCGCCACTTTCGGAACAGCCCCCACGAGGTTCCCGGCATCAATTTGCCCATTCACAATCCCCCAATGCGAGGCCATCCAAAGAAAAATCCAGAATCTAAAATGCTTCATCATGTCTGCGTACCAATGCCAAAATCTTCACCGGGAAGACGAGGGTTGGTGGTAACTACTCTTAAAAAATCACACATTTTATCTTATCCCATATCACCGGGAGATGCTATATTGGTATGTCAGCAAAATAATTTTTATGGAAAAAAGCGAACATCAGTTGAATGTAGAATCCGTTCAAAAAACGTATCACTTCCTTGATCTGACCTTTGAGCAGGCGGAGCAAGTTCTTAAATATGAGAAGATCAGGAACGCGTCTTTTTCGAAACACATCATGTCTGTATGGGAAAATTGGGACTATGAACTGCTCATCTTTGACGGGATATTGAATGAGAATCAAAGGATACGGTTCGAGGATTTGAGAAAGCAGTTCTATGCAGAGTACGCCGAGAGTTACACCACACAGGACAAAGAAAGCGTTCGATGGACCGACTTTCACCGAGCGACAATCGAGTACCTCAAAAATAGTCTGATACCGTCCCTTTTAAAGCAGCCATCTCCTGTTTTCCCACCAGTATTCCACGATGATCGTAACAAAATTGACTATCTGAAAGCATGTTACAAGGTTTTTCTTCAGGACCGGGGGAAGGAAGCGGTGGTGAATCACATACGGCTCAGCAGGACTTTTGCCCCTAACCGGTGGAAACAGGCAATGCTTGCCCATTACACACAATGTCTGCTACCGGACTATTGGGCATTCGAGTGTACAATGGACGTGCCCACGAGATCCGTGGCGCAATACTTGAAGGAGCGGCTGTATCGTCGAAGTACCGAAGTCGAAGAATTCCAATCCCAAAAGTTTCAAGAGTTTAAAGAATTCAACCGTGTGAACTACGCAAAGTTTAGCCAACCTATCGCTGGCTGGCATTCCGAGACTCGCAATCCGTTTTCGGAGGAAGACGAAAAGGTACATTGGGCGATGTCGTTGTTACTACTTGACAAAAATGCATATGGATTTGAAGCCCCCTATTAAGCAGCAAAAACCGTTCAATAAGTTGCAGCTTTAATAACAGGCCTACGGGCTAGAAATGTTTGTACAACACATAGAATTTATTACAAAACTGAGCTATTATTGCATCCTCTAATCCGACCACACTTGCATTGAATGACGCCACTTTCTGTTGATCCGGCTATGAAACTTGCGAAGATTATAAGCCTTCTCATCGCGCTCACGGCTGGACTGCACGCGTCGGGACAGGGTATCTCCGATTTCACAGCGCAACATTATACGAGCGACAACGGCCTGCCGCAAAACAGCGTCATGCAGCTCAAAAAGGATAAAAACGGTTTCATATGGATGACCACCCAGGGCGGACTGGTGCGATTTGACGGAACGCATTTCGCAACGTATAACCTCACCAACGTGCCGGAGTTGGTCACCAACCGCATTATCGACCTCGGCCTCACGGGCGATAGCACCATCTATTTCAAAGACACCAGCTTTAAAGTCTTTTCTTTTGATCAGAACAATCAGTCGTTTGTACTCAACCCGCATATCCGAAACCGGGAGGTGGTGTTGCAGTCGCGGAATGACCAGTTTGATGTTATCCAGAACCTCAGACCAGCCGACCGCAAGGCAGTCGAATCACTATTTGGCACTTTTGCTACTGCTTCGAAATATTATCAGATCGGAGGCCTTGGAGACGGGTTTCTGAGTGTGGGCGAGGCCTATTTACTATATCTGAGGCAAAAGAAGGTGGTATTTCGAAAAACCTTCGATTCCCCCATAATGCTTTATGACAAAGCAGGTATGCTGCATAACAGCATGTATTTTATTAAACCGAATGGGCAGGTCCTCTGTATCGATTCCACGGGGAAGGAATATACCGTGGTTTCCAGAATAGCAAATGGCGGTATCCTGGATTTCGGGAAGGATGCACATCTCTACCAGCAAGGCAAACGCCTGTTCCTCCGCAAAGCCGACACCTTTTATGAGCTGACGCCCGGCGAAGGTAAAGTACTTATATGTAAGCCGATCCTGAAAACAGGCGACATCGGCGATATCGCGTGCTACCTGAACATTCCTGACTCGGATATTCAAGTGGTAGGTACACTGACCAACGGCGTGTATGTTTTTAGAAAGAAACAGTTCAAGACCGTTGGGATACCCGGTACGAGCAACAATTTTTACAGCCAGCATTTATACAAAAACAATGGTGTCCTCACCGACCTCGGCGCGATCCTGCCCACGGGCACAGTCACAAGCGCCCCGTTTCCGCTGTATTCCAGGGCCGGTATTCTGGTCGACAGCGGTGGCAATGTGTGGCTGCACCGGGCCCCGAATTATGTAGAACAACACAGTTCAGAGCTGAAATTAATCCGGAAATTTTACCTGGATGCCCCGTTTGGGAAGTTTGCGCAAACTGCGGACGGGCGTATCTGGCTTAATTCGTCATCCGGAAAGCTGGGAAGAATCTCGGGCGATTCGGTCCGCTGGCTGCATTTATCCAAACTGGTCAAATTTTTTCTTCCGGCTAGCAATACAGAATTTTGGACGTCGGATGGGAAAGGTTTGTTTCTGACGAATGTAGAAAAGCGCACCTGCCGGGAAATCCCCGGAATTACCCGAGGGGAAGTCAGGGCATATCATCTGGACAAAAAGAAAACACTATGGGCCGGAACCTACGGCCAGGGGTTCTATGCGGTCCGCAATGGCAAAGCTACCGCCCTTCCGCTCGACCGCGACGGCCATCTGCTCGCAGTCCACACCTTCCTGGAAGATAGGAAGGGTTTTATGTGGATGACGACCAATCACGGGATTTTCAAATGCAAGATCCAGGATTTGTACGACTCCCTTGACGGGAAAGCCAAGGATGTGTTCTACTATTATTATGACAAAAGCAATGGCTTTGCCAACAATGAATTCAATGGAGGCTGCGATCCGTCTTCCGTGGTATTCCCGGATGGCAGGTTCTCCTTTCCGTCGATGGAAGGGCTGGTACAAGTCTACCCCGACAGTGTCATCGACATTCTGCCCAATTCACGAATACTGATCGATAAATTGGTCGTTGATGGTAAACAGCAGTCTTTCAGTGGGGATCTGCGGCTGCCGCCTTCCTTCAACCGCATCGAGATCACGCTGGCCTCTCCCTATTTCGGACTGGCCCAAAACCAGTATTTGGAATACAATATCAAAGGCCTGGACGAGGAATGGTACCCGCTGAACGGCAACCTGACGGTTACCCTTAACCGGTTGAGCTATGGCAATTACACGCTTCAAGTGCGAAAAAAGGCGGGTTTTGGGCACAATAACGTAAATCTACTATCCAAGAGCCTGGCCGTAGATCCATTCTGGTACCAGACCTGGTATGCGGTGCTGTTTGCGCTTTGCCTGCTGGTATTTTCCTTTTATCTGTTCGTGAAACTGCGTTACCACTATCTGACGCAACGTAAAATGCAACTGGAAGCCCAGGTGAGTGAACGTACGAAGCAGCTCGAATACAGCAACCGTCTTAAAGAGAAAATCACCCTTCTGCTCGCCCACGACCTGCAGTCGCCCCTGCATTTCCTGAACCTGCTATCCGACCACGTGGCTGCCGCATTGGAAAAAGACCGCCTCGACGATGCGCTGACCGGAACTGCGGAGATCAAAAAGGCGGCTACGAATATCCATGCATTTGTGAAGGAGATTAATCTCTGGACCAAATCGCAGCAGGAAGGCTTCTTCCTCACCAAGCGCCCCTTCCCGTTCGATGACCTTGCAAACGAACTCGGAGCGTTTTTCCAGGAAATGCTTCTTTTCAAAAATAACACGCTGGAATTCGTCAACCCAGGGCAATGGCAAATCCTGACAAACCGCGAGATATTGAAAGCCGTAATCCGTAACCTGATCGATAACTCCAACAAATACACAACCGGCGGGCATATCAGAGTGGAACTGGACAAACTGGATGACGAGCACCTGGTACTTTCGGTTTCGGACAACGGACGAGGGATGTCCCCTGCCGAGCTGGCTAAAATCAACAGGCGTATCGAGAACGTGCTCACCACCGCGGGAATAGAACAAAGCGGTCGTCTAGGCTATCAGATCATTATTGATTTTGTGGCCCGCCTCGAATGCAAGCTGGAAGTAAACAGCATTGTCGGGAAGGGAACAACCGTAACCATTTCCAGCCTTTTGCCAGGCAAACCCAACGCAACAGATGCTATTTTGACGGACAGCGCTCCGACCGATTTTACTACGTTATGAAAAAGATATTGATTGCCGACGACCATTCATTGGTTCGCTACGGGCTTAAAATTGCACTCATCAACCACTTCACCGACGCGGAGATCGACGAGAGCTGGGATGGCCAGTCGATCATGAACCAGCTCAAAGTCAACATCTACGACCTTGTACTGCTGGATTTGAGCATGCCCGACACCGATATCAGCACGGTCATGCATTGGATCAGAAATTTCCATCCCGACACGAGAGTTCTGGTCGTTTCCATGAACAACGAGGTGATTTTTGGAAAAAGGGCACTCCAAATGGGCGCTCACGGCTACATCGAAAAGGACGCTTCACCAGAAGAACTGATCAGGGCTGTGGATGTCGTTATGTCCGGAAAGAAATACATGAGCGCCGACTTGGCGGATGCAGTCGTGAACGACACGCTGAACCGCAAGTCGTCGCACCCGTTCGATGCGCTGACACCCCGGGAGTTTCAGGTAGCGATGTACATTATCCAGGACTACACCATTACACAAATCAGCGAGCTTATGCAGCTTCAATACACGTCCGTGAGCACATTCCGACGGCGTATTTTCGAAAAGCTGAATATCACCGACCGCAAAGGGCTCGTGCAACTGGCCGACGCCTACAAACTCAATTAAACAATTTCCGATGCTTTCCGCCCCATTCGCTGAGCTGTTGGAAAATCGGGCCGAATGCCGCTGCCATTTCGGTGAGCTCGTATTCCACGCGGGGAGGTACCTCCGCATATACCGTGCGCTTGACCAGCCCGTCCTGTTCGAGCGCGCGCAGCTGCAAGGTCAGCATCCGCTCGGTGATATAGGGAAATTCTTTTTTCAGCTCTCCAAACCGCATCTTCCCGTTTTCCAGTTTACTGATAATCAATATCTTCCACCTGCCTCCAATCTTGTTGACGGCGTAGGTCAGGTCACATTCCACAATGTACTTCTCATTGCTGGTATAGGTCGAATTCTGTTTTCTGGCAGCCATTACTTACACTTTTGTTAGTACACCACAATTGGTTGTATAGCATCCAAAATTAGACGCTTCCAGCTACGTTTGCAACCAGTTTTTAACACATTCTAAATACAGTCATGGATTTGCATTTAAAAGGAAAAACGGCCGTGGTAACCGGCGCCAGCCAGGGAATCGGCCGGGCTATTGTAAAGGAACTGGCCAGAGAGGGCGTGCGGGTATTTGCCACCGCCCGGAATGAGGAACTACTGGATAATCTCAGGGAGGAAGTAGCAGTCGAGACCGGCATTGCGCCGGTTGTCTTTGCACAGGATTTTACTGCACCGGATGGCCCGCAGCGCATCGCACAGGCTGCCATAGCTGCATTGGGTGAAATAGATATTCTCATCAATAACGCCGGGCAAAGCCGCCCGGTAGCTATTACCGGCCCAGAACAGCCCTGGAATGATTCGATGACGCTGGATTTCGACCGACCCCGTCAGCTCACGCAGGAACTACTGCCGCATATGATCGGGCGCCGGCAGGGTGCCATCCTGAACCTGACCAGTACTTACGAGCTCCGCAGCATCAATGTATCGGCCGTAGCCAAGGCCAGCATGGCGGTTTGGTCGAAACAACTGGCGGCACAGGTGGGACAGCATAATATCCGCGTCAACACACTTCAACCGGGGCTGATCGACACCGCCAATATCCGGCCTTATTTTTCCGATGAAGAGCGAAAGGTATTTGCCGAAAAAGAAATCCCGCTAGGTGATTTTGGCCTTCCGCAGGATATGGCAGATATGGCCGTGTTCCTCGTCTCTCCCCGCGCACGTTATGTCACCGGCGCGGCAGTGGTCGTTGACGGCGGTTTGCGGCATTATCCGTTTTGAAGTGGCTGATGCATCGCGACGCGAAGCTACCTAAAAG
>DATMSL010000433.1:0-4300 GCA_035565435.1 Dyadobacter sp.
TTTCGGAGACATTTATTCAAAACGAAGCAGTATGCCGGTTACGCGCCTGGGAATTGACTTCGCTGATTGACCTGGCGCAATGCCTGATCAGGAAAATTGCGTGTGACGTCCGAGCGGAAATTAGTCCTACCAAATTGACGATTTTTTCATCCGTCAGTGTAGTTGAAAAGCAGTTACTTTCCATTGCCACTTCGCGCTTAGGCGCAAACTGCTTACATCACTTAATTTCTTTTTGCATGAAATCAAACTTTACGGTTCTAACCAAAGTGGTTCTTTGGTCGTTGCTGCTTTCAGTCAACCATTCATTGTTTGCTCAATTGGGCTGTTACAGTGCTTCCGGTTGTCAGGATTACAGTAATTTCGGTTATGCTTCTACCGTCGCTTCGAATCTCGAATACGACAACTACGTTTCCGGCTGGCACTCGTCAGCGGTGAGGGATATCGACGGCTCTTTCAAAGTGTGGGGGGAAATGTCGAAGGCGGATGGCGCCGGCGCCTACCTCATTCCGACGGAAGTAAATGCAACCAACTACCCCGGCCTCACCGGCACTCCGTTGAAAATGGGCGTTGGGACGGGTAGCCGCAACAACGTGCAGTACGTCCTGCTTACCAGCGATGACAAACTTTGGGTGTGGGGTCGGGCGGGCGCCGTCGTGGATACATCTTTGACGACCAACATCAACAATGTAATCGTGGAAACAGGGCAGCCAGCCGTGAATGTTACTCCATTTCAGCAGTTGTCCATCGGCCTTCCGGCAGGGGTTACAGCAGCAAACGTTAAAATGATGTTTGTCACGTCCCGTGCCATCGTGATCACTACCTGTGGTGACGGAAGGGTATATACACTTGCTCAAATTTCGTGGCTTCGGGGAGTGAATGGAGGGAATAGTCTATCCTGGAACGTGGTGCAAAAGGAATCGGGAGGTGATCTCACAGGTATTGTTGCCGCAAGGGGCTCACGTACCGGAGTGATTGCGCTGGATAGCTCCGGCGGCCTTTGGGTCTTTGGATCGAATTCCTGGGACGGTGTCGCTGCCGCCACTGCAAACCGTTCAAGACCGGTCGCCTTAACTTTGCCGCCTGCTGGGGCGGGAGCAAGGATAAAAATGATTGGCATGACTACGGCAAATTCAACCTCCTCTACCGCATATTATGTACTTTACGAGGACGGCAGATTGTTTGCCCTGGGCGCCAACGACAGGAAACAGCTTGGAAACTGGGACCCAGCCAGTGCGAATCAACCCACTACCTGGACGCAACCTCGGTACACCTCTGCTTCGGGTCCGGTCATGGACGATATCAAGTGGATATCACCCCAGGAGCATGACGGGATTTTCGGTTTTATTAACGTATTGACTAACGGCCAAAAGGTATTTAACTGGGGGCAGGAGAGTGGTTATGCCCTTGGCAGAGGCGTGCACGCGAGTGTGAGCGGCTCTACACCCGTGGATCCGGGCGAGCCGATCAGTTTTGAGGGTGGCTATGCGAATTCTGAAATTATTTCGCTCGAATCGGGAGGGCATACAACCATGATGCTGCGCGAATGCGAAGACGACTTCGGCTATATAGGTCACCGCATTCATGGTAGTATGGGCGATAACATCGATGCTGATGTTACCGATAACACCGTGCACTTCCGCACCAGTGCGGTACAGGTGTGCGGGGCTGTCACGACCGACGCCAGCCTGACGGTATCTACACCGGGGCCCTTTCTGTCCGGCAGCTCGGCTACGTTCGTGGGAGCGCCATCCGGCGGTACCTACGCCATCGACGCCAGCCTGACTACGGCTGCTGGTGCCACTATCGACCCTGTCACCGGAGTAGCCAACATTCCATCGGCCGGTACATTGCGGGTTAATTACACGATCAATAGTGCTACCTGTGGTGCCGTGGTCGTGAACCAGCTCGTTAATGTGGAACGTATGATTAGCATCCCGGGAAATGTCTGGGTAGACGCGAATGGTGATGCGATTATGGACGGTACGGAAACCGGAATTGCGAACGGCTTCTGGGCCAATCTCCTCGATCCTCAGGGCAACGTGGTAGCATCGGTGGAAGTAGCAGCCGATGGTTCTTACAACATCGAGGTGCGCAGTGGCCTGCTGACCAGCATCGGAGATTATTCGGTGGTGCTGACGAACGGCAGCCGGAATATCGGCGACATCGTTACCAATGCGGATACGCCTCTGAATGCCTACGAGTACACTGGCACCAACCGGGGCGGCACCACTTCCGTTGCACCTTCTAACAATACGGGAGCAGTTAACCTGGGGAGCCTGAATGCCCTTCCGGCTACTACAACTACTTTGGATCCTGCTAATTTCGGTATCCAGACCCCGCCTGCGGCGGATCCAAAGAGTTATACCGTCCCTAACAGCGCATTTAGCGCGACACCTCCGGCAGCGTTTCCGGTGGAAACGGGTTATCAGTCCATTCCGGCATCGTCATCGAGCCTGACCGGCTATCCGACCGGCGGTTCGCTTTCAGGTTCGGACGCAGAGGATTGCGCGGCGGCGGGTACTTGTGCCACGGGAACTTCGACCACATTCACCATTCATACCATCAATACGAATACCTTGGTGTACTACGACTTCGGTGGAGCGACCGGCATTCAGCAGATAGACGTATCCGGCGGACCAGTGGCGATCCCTGAGTTCAATGTAAGCAATCTGGTGATCTATGGGCAAGTAGGAAGCGGTACGGCAGGAAACGAATTTGGTTTTACCTATTCGATGACCGACGAGGCGGGCGCAACCAGTACCCCGGTGGCTTACACCATTGCAACCGAATCCGCATTGCCTGTCACGTTGATCAGTTTCGACGCTTCCGCCGAGATGAACATCGTGCATCTTGCATGGGCTACGGCCAGCGAAGAAAATAGCAAGGGCTTCGACATCGAGCGCAGTACCAATGCCTCTGACTGGACAAAAATAGGTTTCGTCGCATCCCAATCACCTGAAACGGGCAGTGCCAGTCGACTTGACTATGACTTTACGGATGCTTCGGTGCGCAAAGGAATAAGCTATTATCGCTTGAAAATGGTTGATCACGACGGAACTTTTGCGTACAGTCAAATCCGGTCGCTTCGAGTGGAAGGCGGCGATCAGCACCTTGTTTACCCAAATCCCGTTGCAGACGGTAAATTAACGATCGGTGTTTCGGCGCCGGGGCCATACCGGGTAGAAGTTCATAATCTTGCCGGGGCCCGCGTCATGCAGCTTCGTCTGGAAAACCAGCACCAGCTTGATGTACGCGACCTGGCCAAGGGGATATACATTTTGCGGATCGTCTCGGTTAATGGAGAAGCGCAAACTGGCACTTTCTTCATCAAGTAAGCGCAGAAGGAAATTAAATGCAGGGGACGTAAAATTAAAAGGGTGCAAGAATCTTTTTCTTGCACCCTTTTTTACATTTTTGGATAGCCTGAATTTCAGCATCGTAACTTCACATCGTTCGCGAAGTATTTATATCGCGTTCGCAAATTTGAAATTCCTCCTGGAACGAATATTTGGCGTCTTGACCAAGAGTTCAACTGCAATCTGCGTATTGAGATACATCCTGTTCTTCGTCAGTGAACTGAAACACTCTTTGAGTTCTTCCCCACTAAAATCATCGGGCAGGTACGCATCAATTTTTTCCTGAAAGAAATTGACAATATGTTCGATGCGTTGCTGGTAGTCATAAAGAATAATCTTACACATTTTACATGCGGATCTTAACTTTTTGACATTTTCAATAATAGATTTATCTGACATGTCTCCAACCCTGATGAAGAAATATACGCCGCTACTGGTAGGGCTGCATACCGGTAATTCGCTAAGTGAATGATGCTCGGTAAATCTGCAAGTTGGTGTCACCGATTGCAAGATAGACTTAATTCCAGCCCTGTACATGGGGCGGTTGTCTAATATGACTATCAAATAATCTTCTATGACATCGTTGGTTCTCATACTGCGCAATTTTATTATGTGAATGGAAGAATAACTTGTGAATGGACTAGGGTTATTTCACGATTCGTATTAATGTCAAATTGCTGCTTTATTTTCAGAAACAGGGACGAAGTAATTGTCATTTTGGTGTGTTTTTCTTTCTGCCCATACAAAACGCCGGACATTCATCCCGAAGTTGTTGCCGGAAGTCAGATGATGCTTCTGACAATGCTGACCTGCCTGCGATATGGCTACTTCGCTATGGTAGAAATTCTTGGCTATTTGGTGGGAAAATCGTCTTTATGTCCTGTTTTGGGCATTTTTGAATTGCTGGCAAGTGTACCTTGCGTTATGTTTGTGATCATCAATTG
>DATMSL010000434.1:0-2766 GCA_035565435.1 Dyadobacter sp.
GAGCCCAACACTAATATCGGTCCCCTGACGATCGCATTGCCTGGTACTCTGCCCAAAGTCAATAAAAAAGCCGTCGAATACGCCATCCGCCTCGGCATTGCCTGCGGATGCTCCATTAGTAAAAGGACTATTTTCGACCGCAAAAATTACTTCTACCCCGATCTTCCGAAAGGTTACCAGATCTCGCAGGACAAAAAACCGATCTGCGGGCAAGGCGGCGTGCATATTTCGTACAAACACGACGGCAAGTTCACCGAGAAAACCATTCGCTTCCACCATATCCATTTGGAAGAAGACGCAGGGAAATCGGTGCACGACGGCAGCCATACCGAAACGATGCTCGATTACAACCGCGCCGGAACGCCGCTTGTAGAGATGGTTTCGGAGCCGGATTTGCGTTCGGCCGAGGAAACGGGCGCATTTGTGACGGAAATTCGCCGTCTGGTGCGCTACCTGGGTATCAGCGACGGTAATATGGAGGAAGGCTCCCTGCGCGCGGACGTGAACGTGTCCCTGCGCAAGAAGGGCGCCGCGGAATATGGCACGAAAGTCGAGATCAAAAACATGAACTCGATCCGCAACATGATGCGCGCCATTGCCTATGAGGAACGTCGCCAGGCTGCCATGCTCGAAAACGGCGGGACGATCCAGCAGGAAACGCGTATGTTCGACGTGGAAACCGGGCAGACTTACGGAATGCGCGTAAAAGAAACAATGAACGATTATCGCTACTTCCCGGACCCGGACCTGAGCCCGGTGGTAGTTTCGGACGAATGGCTGGAAAGCATTAAGTCTACCATGCCTGCATTGCCTCACGAGCTGCGCGAAAAATTTGTGAATCAATACGGTATCCCGGCCTACGACGCTGCGGTACTCACTGATACCCGCGAACTGGCCGAGTATTTCGAGGCCGTTTGCTCCAAAACAGCACATTTCAAAGCAGCATCGAACTGGCTGATGGGTCCTGTGAAATCGTACCTGAACGATCACCATGGCGACATCGCCCGTTTCCCGATCAGCGCCGGAAACCTCGCGGCTTTAATCGAGCTGAACGAATCGGGTGCGGTGAGCCATTCCGTGGCTGCGCAGAAGATTTTCCCGGTTATGCTGGAAGAGCCTAATCGCGAGCCGTCGGAGATCGCGCAATCAAATAACTGGCTGCAAAACAGCAATACAAACGAGCTTGAAACGTTGGTAGATGAGGTATTGAACGCAATGCCGGACAAGGTTGAAGCTTACAGAAAAGGTAAAAAAGGATTGATGGGATTGTTCGTCGGCGAAGTAATGAAAAAATCGAACGGAGCCGCGGACCCCAAACTTGTGAACCAGCTGCTGGCGCAAAAGTTATAGATCACACATTCGACAATCAGTTACAGAAGATCATGAAGGCATTTATCAAACAGAGTGCATTGGTTTTGGGCGGCGCGTTACTGAGCTTCCAGGTCTTGGCGCAGATCGAGCCGAAAGGCTTCACCATCAATGGGAAGGTTAAAAGCGGTTCCAAAGGCGAGAAAGTCATTCTGTCGCAATCCACCGCAGCCGGATCTTCTGTTAAACTCGATTCCGCATTATTAGGCACCGATGGCAGCTTTACACTAAAAGGTGTAGATAAAGACCGCGGCAGCTTTTTTACCGTCAATATCGCCGACCGGCAGAAATTTCCCTTGCTCGTGGAAGGCGGAGAGACTTTCAATATCCTCGCCGATGGTACCCAACGCGACGATAAAGGCAATGGCGGGAAGGTATCCATTACCGGCTCCAAAAATATGGAGTACTATGCCAAAGTTGATCAGCTGATGCAGGCATTTTCTGCGAAAGTGACCGGCTGGAATGAAGCCTATGCCGCGGCGGAAGAGAAAAAAGACGCTAAAAAAATCCAGGAAATACAACAGGCCTACCAGGCTGCTGAGAAGGAAAGGGTAACCACGCTGCGCGAGATGATCCCGGAAATGGGCACATCACTGATCGCACTTTTTGCAGCGAACAATTTCCTCACTCCTGAAAACGACTTGGATGTGCTGAAAAAGTTGGCCGATGATTATTCCAAAGTAGAACCCGTGCCTACGCTGGCGAAAGGTTTTATTGGTTCTGTTAAAAGAATGGCAGGACTGGCAGTCGGCGAAGTAGCTCCCGATTTCACGCTCAACAGCCCCGAAGGCAAACAGATCGCACTGTCGTCTTTGCGCGGCAAATACGTGCTGATCGATTTCTGGGCATCGTGGTGCGGCCCCTGCCGGATGGAAAACCCGAACGTCGTGCGCATGTACGGCAAATTCAAAGACAAAGGCTTTGATATCTTCGGTGTGTCGCTGGACGATAATGAAAAAGCCTGGAAAACAGCCATTGAGCGCGACAAGCTGACCTGGCTACACGGTTCTGAATTGAAGAAATGGAACTCCGGCGTAGCGCAGACTTATGGTGTGAATGCCATCCCGGCCACATTCCTGCTCGATAAAGAAGGAAAGATTATTGCAAAAAACCTCCGCGGCGCGGCGCTTGAAACCAAGCTGACCGAGCTGCTGGGAGCTCAGTAATACACTTTTTGGTTTATAAATAATAAAATCCGCAGAGTTGATCCTGCGGATTTTTTGCGTTAATTAATCTTCCAGTTGATAATGGAATTGCAGCGGATCGGGGTATTTGAATTCATATTGATAGGTTTTCGAGAACTTATCCCCCGAAATTAATTTAAATGCAGGATGCTGTTCGGGCATTTTGAACGTCGGCGCCTCCCAGCCGAACTGCGCGCAGGAATCGACGTACACT
>DATMSL010000435.1:0-12591 GCA_035565435.1 Dyadobacter sp.
AGCGTGTTCGACAATAAATTCGGCATGCTACCATCCTGGTTCAGTACGGACCGAGGGCTGCGCTGGGAGCGCTCTACGGCGCGTTGGGACATAGAAGATTATAAGGTACCCATCAATTATGCATTTTCCGGCAACGGCATCCGGTTTCAAATCGACCTGATTCAGACCGGGGAGGGCTATCTTCACACCATTGGTATTAAATCTGAAAATGGACGAAAAATTGAACTTCCTGCCCGGCATCAGTTAGTGAGTTTATATTTTGATAAAAAATCGCGACTATATGTGACCGGCTCCGCACCACTTTGCGGGAAAGAAAATACCTTCGAATTTTGCGATCAGGCCAATCGGAGCGGCACGGTTTATGTTTCGAAGAAGCCAATCCTGTTCTGATAAAACCGATATTATTCCAACAAAGAGGCCATCGCGTGTGCAATGGCCTCTTTACATTTCAATGCGAATCCCGTTCTACTCAATCTTCGTCAGCGGAGGCACATTCCGGTTCGCACCGTCATAACCGATATTCTGGTTGATGACGCCCTTCGTATTGGCCGTAATCACCAGTGACGGAATCGGCCATAGTACATGGAATGGCGCCATGTTCGCGGTATTGCCCAGCAGTTGTATCTTTTTCTCATAGGTATTGTTATACCGCATTACCCGGTCGAAATAGTAGTTCTTTTCGCTGAAATTGCTCAGGCTGTAACCATTGATGCCGGCTTTGGCCATGATGTACGAAACCCGGACGAGCTCCGAATGGCGCGGTTCCTCAGCGAACAGCTCCCGCGCGCGCTCATGCAGGATAAAATCGATGGACACCTCGCCTGCGGTAATGGGCAGCGCTTTCGCACGCTCGCGTACCTTATTAATATCGTCGGCCGCCAATGCAGGCTGGTTCTTCCAGAAATAGGCCTCCGCGCGGAGCAGATAGGTTTCGGCCAGACGGAAAATGTACCAGTCGCCATTGCCACCCATCGGCGTCGCCTTGGGGTCGTCCTGCGGATTGTACATAATGTAATGCGGCATCGCGTACACGTGCTTGAACGTATCCACTTGCGCGGCCAGGAATTGGGTATTAACGGGTTTGCCAAAATCGACCGACACCGGGTTATTGTATTTCAGTTCATGAATATCCACCCAGTTGATATCCGCCCGCCGCAAATCGGGCGTGTTACGCCAGGTACTGCCCTTGTGTGCCCAGATATTGTATTGGTAGTAGCCCGTCAGCCTGATATTGGCATTGCCACGGCCCAATGAATCGTACATAGGCCCGCTGGCTACCATACCCGGCTTGCCCTGGCTGTCGAGTACCTGCGGTTGGAACCACTGACAATTGTAGAGCCGCATGGTATAGAGGCCCACGGAGCGCGCGGCCGGCGGCGCCTCGTAACGGTCGATAGACGCCAGAATGGTCTCTGTATTCTGGGCAATGCTGAAATTCTTGGCACGATGCAGGTCCCAGATGAGGTTACGGTAACCCTTCGTCGCATCGACCCCGAAACGCTGGGTCATCAGCGCATACGGGCCGTTAATCACCTTATTGGCTGCTTCAATAGCCTTGTCATATTCCAGATTCGCAAGGTAGATCTTCGTCAGTAAATGATTCGCTGCTCCTTTCGTAATCACGCCCGGTTTGGCGGTGACGGGCAGCCATTCGGCGGCAAACTCAACGTCGGTTTTGATCTTTTCCAGGATCGTCCAGCGGCTGTGGGTCTGAAAATCGAGCTTGGCTTCCGCTATTTCGCCCCCCAGAAACGGCACATCGCCGTAGGAATTTACGAGCCGGTAATACCAGTAAGCCCTATGCCAAAGCGCTTCCGCCAGAATGGCATTTCGCTCCTGATCCGATTGCCATTTAATGTTGTCGATCCTGCTGATGAGCACGTTACAGTTTTTAATAGAAGAATAAATGACCGTGAACATCGTCAGGAAGCGGTAGTACTGGTCGGTATTGGGTGTAAGGTTGTAAAAATCAAGCTGCGACCAGGGCGATGCCAGATCGGAAGCGGCAAATTCCATCGTCAGGTTCGGCATGGTGCCGCTAGTTTCGTTTTTGAGGTCCTTGCGCATGGTGATAAGCAATGCCTCCATCCCCGCCTTGTCGACGAACACTTTTTCCGGACTGAAAAACGACAGCGGCTCCGGTTTCAGCCAGTCCTTGTCGCAAGCCGACTGGCTTAGCAGCAAAACAAATAATATGAGGTATCGAAAGATTTTCATAATGCTCTGGTTATGGCTATTTACAATGAGAGATTAAGCCCGACGGTGAAGTTTTTGGGCATCGGAACGTTGGTACCGTCACTGTCCCAGGCCTCGGGGTCCCAGCCTGGCCATTTGGTGAAAGTGAGCAGGTTACGCGCCGAGGCAAACACCCGTACACTATTCACTTTCAGCCTTTTAGAAAGATCACCCGGTAACGAATAGCCTACATTTACATCCTGCAAGCGCAGGAACGACAACTTCTTGTAAACCTTGATTCCCCCGCCGAAAACGTTGGTATTGGTGTTCAGCCGCGCATATTCGTTCGTGGGGTTGTCGGGTGTCCAGTAAGGAAAATCGTTGGTATTCCTGCGGTCATAGGTGTCGGAGCCGCCGGTCCGCAAGCCTTCGGCAAACGGCGCGATATGGCCCAGCTCGCTTCGCAGAAATAGGCTGGCGGTGAAATTTTTCCAGAATGTAAACTCATTCCGCAGACCGATCCGAAAGCGCGGCTGACGGTAGCCGATAAACTGCTTGTCGAGCAGCGCTTCATATTTACCATTGCCATCCACATCCTCCGCTTTGAAATCGCCGGGCTGTAATTTGTAAACCGCCGCCGCATCCTCCTCGGCCGTTTGCCAGATGCCCGTCACGTTATAGTTCCACACGCGGTCGATGGCCTGACCGGGGAACCACTCGTTGGAGTAGTCGGGAAGTTCGCTGGTAACGGTTTTACCACCCACGGTCTCCTCTTTATAATCCCCGAATAACCGTTTGATTTTGTTCCTGTTAAATGAAAACACAAGCCCGCTGCGCCAAGAGAAGTTGGCCTGCTCGGTATTGATGGTATTGATAGTCATTTCAAAACCTTTGTTGCCCAGCAGTCCCAGGTTGGTGGTAATGTCTTTGAAACCGGTGATTTCCGGCAAAAGGCGCTTCATCAACAAGTCGGTGGTGGTCATGTCGTAATACTCCATGCTCAGGTCGATGCGGTTTTTGAGCAAGCTCAGGTCCATACCTATATTAATGGACTTCGTTTTCTCCCACACCAGGTTCGGGTTCGCGAGCGAAGTGCTGTAAACACCTACCTGCACATTGGTACCATCGTAATACAAGGCCGAAAGCAGCCGCGCCAGCGCCGAATACGCCCCGATATCGCGGTTACCGTTCACGCCCCACGACAAGCGCAACTTCATCTGGCTCACAAAATCAATATGGAAGAACTTCTCTTCCGAAATCTTCCAGGCCACCGCGGCAGCCGGAAAAACCGCCCTCGGCTGCCTGGTACCGAATGCCGAGAAGCCATCCCGGCGGACCGAGGCCGTGATCAGGTATTTATCAAACAAAGTGTAGTTGAGTCGCGCCATGGCCGCGTCGCCGGTGATCTGGGTATCGTTCGTCTCCATGGCCGGGTTGGTGCCGTACTGCATCCCGTGGAAGCCTAGGTTCTGGTTGGGCACGAAACCCTGGTTTGCCATTTTGGAATACCAGCCCCGGTTGCGCTCGGCGCTGTAAAGCAACGTCACATCGAACTGGTGAACGCCAAACTGTTTGTTCCAATGCAGCAGATTGTCGAGAATGTACTCGTACGCGGACGAGTCCGCCCGCGTGCTATACCCGCCGGAACGCGTGGAGCCGCCGTCAAGCGTGTTGGACGACCAGAAATTGTAGTCTTTCGAAGCCGCGTACCTCGGTTGGAAGGATATTTTGTAGTCAAATCCAAAAGGCAGTTTGATCTTGCCATAAAGCGACGCAAACAGCGTGTTCACCTTCTTCATCCTATCCTGACCGTAATAGTTGATCAGCGGATTGGCCACCGCGAAGCTGTTGGGATACCACATGGCATTTCCGTTCTCGTCGAACATCGAGCCATAGGGGCTCATGATGAACATCTGCCCCAGGTTGGCGGGAACAGTGCTCTCGTCACGGTCGGCGAACTGGCTGTTCACCCCCACATTAAGCCAGTCGGTTACTTTGAAATCCACATTGAGGCGCGAGCGGATCGTCGAAAATTTGTCGCCACGCAATATCCCTTCGTTGTTCTGGTAGCCCAGCGACCAGTAGTAGGTCACATTCTGCGAACCGCCTCCGATGCTCACGTCGTAGTTCTGCCGCAACCCGGTGCGGATCACCTCTTTATACCAATCCACCGTTTTACCGGCCAGGTAATTTTCCGTTTCGATCGGGAAAAAGCGCAGGCGGCTGAGCCATTCCTGGGTATTATCGGCTTGCGGATTGTTGCTTGCGCTGCGCCATTGTTCGAGCGAAACGCCCGCCGGTAGCGTACCCGGATTGTCGTAATAAAAAGACGGGCGATCGGGATTGGTAGCGCGCAGCAGGTCACGGCGGAAAGTAAGGTAGCCGTCCTTATCAAAAGGCTTGAAGTCGTTCGCTGTTTGCGCGGTACCCACATTGGCCGAAACATTGATCACCGGCTTGCCCGTGGTACCCTTCTTGGTCGTGATCAGGATCACCCCGCCCGCGGCCCTCGCACCGAAAACTGCTGCCGAGCTCGCATCTTTGAGGATATCCATGGTTTCGATGTCGGCCGGGTTAATGTCGGCGATACTGCCGTTGAAGATCACGCCGTCCATCACCACCATCGGGCTCGAATTGGCCGTCAGCGACTTAGGCCCGCGGATCTGCAACGAGCTCCCTCCGGCCGCGGAAGTAGCCTGGTT
Organism: Dyadobacter sp.; assembly: GCA_035565435.1. Classification (GTDB taxonomy): domain Bacteria; phylum Bacteroidota; class Bacteroidia; order Cytophagales; family Spirosomataceae; genus Dyadobacter. Next base: position 4,878 of record DATMSL010000435.1, read on the forward strand.
GGCATTGAACCCCGCCACGGTGCCCGTCAGCATGTCGGTAAGCTGGGTCATCGGCTGGTTCTTAAATGTCTTTGAATCGATGCGGATCACGGCGCCGGTGAGGTCGCTCTTCTTCATCGTGCCATAGCCCACTACCACCAGCTCATCGAGCGCATGGGTACTCGGTTGCAGCACAATTTCAATCATCGACTGATTCCCGACGGCCACTTCTTTCATCACATAACCTACATAGCTGAATGTCAGCACATCCGACGGAGCGGCTTGCACGGCGTAACGGCCGTCGGCATCGGTGGTGGTACCCCGCTGCGTGCCTTTCACCACGACGGTCACACCCGGCAGGCCTTGTTTGCTCAAACTATCGGTAATCACGCCGGTAACATCCCTCAGACTTTGCCCGCGGAGCCATAACGGGCTGAGGCATGCAAAAAGAACAAGAATACGGGCCCATCGATGGGTGGGTAGTTTTACATGCATAAGATTATGGTTAGGAAATGAAAAATGAATTTTCCGGAGGCGGCAAGCCAGGACCGGACATAGCAACGCTTACCTCGCAATGCGGCTGCGAAGTCATTTATGATGCGTTTTGCGCATCCGGCAGTATTTAATTTTGGCTTATAACAATGTTACAAGGAATTTAGTAGGCATCCACGCGATTCGCCGGAAATAGTACCGATAACGTTCTCGAAAAGAAGTGTTACTGATAATGAAGCAAAAGGTATGGGACCCTAAATGCCGTCCCGAAGGGACAACCTGTTTATAGCATTATATTACGCCAGATGTTCCACCCCGGATGGGGTACCCTGTTTTGCAGCCAACGGCCTCTCCTCAGTGGTCGGTGATCGGCATGACGTATTTCGCGAACCCCGCCGAAGCCGTATCCGCAGCGGTACCGTCAGGCTTCCGGTAAATGAGATACGCTTCCATTTCCGGATGACGGCTTAGTATTCCAAACGCCCCCTCGATGCCTGCGGCGAGCAGCGCATTGTCGAAACCGTCGGCGGTGACCGCTTCGGGCGCCACTACGGTCGCGCTGATGATCTCGCGCTGGACGGGAAAGCCTGTCTTCGGGTCGATAATGTGGGAGAGCCGCATCCCGGCCGATTCCCTGAACTTGCGGTAACTGCCGGAAGTGGTAACGGCCCCATCGCCGATTGTAATTACTTTTCGGATCGCCGGCGCATCGAATTCTGTGGCGGAGGGGGTTTCGATGCCGATTTTCATCGGTTCGTTACCTGGTAATTTCCGACCCTTGGTACGGATCTCCCCTCCTATTTCGACCATGTAATTGCTGATCCGGCGCGCTTCCAGAAATGTAGCAACGACATCTACCGAATAGCCCTGCGCGATGCCGTTCACATCTATTTGCACACAGGGCACCGCCTTCACAAGCCTGCGGCTTTCGATCTTCAATTTATCAGATCCCACACACGGCAGTAACAGCCGAATGGCGGCGCTGTCTGGCATCGCGCCCGCAGCCTTCGCCCCGAAACCCCATGCGTGTACGAGCGGGTACACGGTGATGTCCGACAAGCCTTCGGTTTCGCGGTAAATCTGCATGGATTTCTCCACGACGTATGCCAAATGCTGGTCCATTTCAATGCCTGTTTCCGATTCGTTGAACCGGCTGATCAGCGAGCGGGGCTGGTAGACCGAGAGCGACGCATCAAGGCTTTGGAAAATGCTGTCGATCTGTACTTGGGTTACTGATTTTCGTTCGGCATACCAGGTAATTGCATAGGTGGTGCCCTGCGCCTGCCCGGTGATCCGGTAGGTATGGGGGATCTTTGCGGAGTGTAATGCGCTCATCACAAAGCACATCACCCCCACCGCCAAACCAACCAATTGCCGCCGCGATTTCATCAGGCGGAATATTCAGGTTTCCAATACTGTACTTTTTCGGTATCTGCCGCCGCATTGCCCATGTGAATGGCAATAGAGCCATCGCGACCGGTCTCGACGTTGGAGATGGGCTCCTTTTTGTTTCTGACACATTCGGCGAAGTCTTTCAATGCGAACACGGTTGGTTCCAGTTCTACTTCGCCCGGTTTACCGAACTTCACTTCCACGCCTTTGCCCTGGGTGGTCACGGCGATGGTCGCGCCGGTAACACCATCTACGACCCCTCTGGCATTGTTAGTAATTTCAGGATAAATGAATGCCTTGTCGCGAAGGATCTCGACGGTTGCCTTGTCGCCTAGAATGCGGATGCTGTAACCGTTATATGCGTTGGATAGCACCGAAGTCACGCTGGCTTTCACGCCGTTGGGGTAGTCGTAAACCGTGCGGATGTTGTCGTAAGTATCCCGGCCGTCTTTCCAATAATTGATCCCTCCCAGCCCCACCACCTTCACCGGTCGGCTGTCGGTGAGGTAATTCACAACGTCGATCTCATGCGCGCAAAGTTCCGAGAGCGGACCGCCGCAATATTCGCGGTACATGCGCCAGTTGATCGCACGTTCCATTTTCGGGTCTTTCACGGGGAAGCGCCAGTTCGAGTTGCGGTTGTACTGGCATTCGAAATGCGTGATTTTTCCCAGCCAGTTTTCCTTTATAATCTCCTTCACCCGGTGATAAAGGCCATAATAGCGGTACTGGTAACCGATTTGAAACACAAGTCCCGAGGTCTTCACCTTTTTCACGAGGTCAATTGCCTGCGGGATGTCGTACGTCATGGATTTTTCGAGATAAATGTGCTTTCCAGCCTGCAACGCGGCCACGGCCATCGGGTAATGCAGGTAAAGCGGCGTGGCGATCACCACGGCGTCGATGGATTTGTCATCGAGCAGCTTTCGGTAGTCGGCATAGCCTTTGGCATTTTTAGCGGCGAGGCTCAGGCCTTTTTGCAAGTTTTCGGGAATGATATCGCAGCAGGCAACCAGCTCATAATCGGGCATTTCGCGGATAAGTGTGGCCAGGCCGGCACCACGCGAGCCAGTACCGATGATACCGAGGCGAATCTTGTCGGCCGGGCGTACCGCATTTCCGAATGCCGGTGAAAATGCGGCAGAAAGCCCCGCCCCTGCCATGGCGGCTAGGCCGGTTGCAATGAAATCTCTTCTTGTTGTTCTTGGTTGGCTCATGGGTTGGGATGGTCAGGTATGGTTAAGTCTAGTCAGGTATTGGTGGGGTATGGTCAGGTGTAGTCAAGGGTGGTTTGGTTGAGTTGTGTGAATAGTCCAAAAATACTGAAACGGGCACGTGCCCGTAAATTTAGGCATTTTTTAATCAAATGGGAATGAAAGGGTTGTGGATTCTTTTTTATGCATAAAAAAGTCCCGGTAGTGTGTTACCGGGACTTGACCTGTGAGCGGTTCAGGGCCGTACGAAGCGTAGACCTGCCGATATCCCCACACGGTACGGCTGATAGTAGAACGGGTTTTGGGTACCTTTCACCTTCACCGGGCTGAACTCGGCATAAGGACCAATGCTGAATGCTGTATGGCGGCTGACCGCAAATTGTTTTCCCAATCCCAGGCTGACCCAACCGAGGCTTTGGCTGCTTTTCAAATCATGCGAATATTCCGCTCCGAAAGCGGCGTAAAACCGGCTGACCGGCGAATGTCCCCAACGCAGCTGCCTGGACACGCCAATACCAAGCATTGAAAATTTCCGGTTCTCCTCCACCCTGTCGCCTTGGCGTACGGTTTCGTACTGTCCTTTATCGTCGGGTTTGACGAGGTAATTGTTATTGGCGATTTCGTAGGAATATGTTTGCCGGAAACCGCTGTAATGGAGCTGCAACTGAATACCGTTCCGCTCTACCCCACCGCTTACCTTGTAGCCCATCGACCGCGCCGTGAATAAGGTAGGGAAGCTGAAATTCTGAAAATCCTGCGCCGCCGACGATGGCACCGTCAATATCTGGTACGAATGCAGTGCCGACGCATTGAAAAGCCATGCTACCCTTGTCGGGTTGGTGACGATTACCTTTGCAGGTTTGAACGCGGGTGCTACCACGCCGCGCAAATGCAACGGAATCTGCATTTCCTTTAACGACATCGATGCCAGTTCTTCCAACGGCGTTGCAGCCATCGCCGAATCCACCAGCGCAGGCACTTCTTCGGCCAGTGCCGGGTTGATGTTGTCCAAAACCGGATCTGCCCCCTGCGCTGTCGCAGTGGCAAGGCCTGCGTTCACAGGCGGTAAATCCTCACGCCGGCTTACAGTGGCGCCCTGAGCGTTGCCTGCCTGCCCGCTATGCACCTTTGATACCGGTTGGTTACCCAGGTCTTTCACCAAAACACTTTTAACCAGTTTCTCCGACCGCGACACAGGTATTTTCCAGATCGTTTTGCGGGAAAGCGATCGGGCCGAATGCACGGGCGCTTTCGAAACGGTGGGCGCCCTTTCCGCTGGCTTTGCAACGCCAGATGCCGCTGGTACAGTCTCCTTTGCAGCGCGCGCAACCGCTTTTTCCGAAACCGACGTTTTGCTTTCGCCCACGAAACGGCTAAGTAGTATCCCCGACACGGAAAATAGTACCAGCGCACCGGTAAACCACCAATATCTTCCCGTACGCGCGGGCTTTACGCGTGCACGTATACGTTCGAGCGCGTTGGCGTTGGGCTGTTCTTCATAGTCATCAAACTTGCGTTTGAGGACGTCGCGCAACGCTTCGTTCAGTTTGTCCTCAGAAGTTTTCATGATGCACTATTCCTTTTAGTTCCAATTTTTTCATTAGCAGGTTGCGTCCTCTCATGAATTGCGACCGGGCCGTGGCATCCGACATGGACAACATTTCACCAATTTCGGTGTGTGTATAGCCGTCTATCAGGTGCAGGTTGATCACCGTCCTGTATTTATCGGGTAACTCGTTGATCAGGTCTACCAGGTCACGGACGTTCATCTGGTCGATGATGCGAACGTAATCATCCGATTCCACCTGCCATTCCACGCTGTCTAGCGAGCTTTGAAGCTCCTGCTGCTTGGTAGTGCGGTTGTAATAGTTGATTGCCGTCCGGATCACCGTCACTTTCACCCAGCCGTCCACGGCCTCGGGCTCCTTCAAATCCTTGATATTGTTAAAAATCTTTACAAATGCATCCTGAAAGATATCGTCGGCCTCGGCCACGGTCCGCGCATAACGACGACAAATACCGGTCATTTTGGCCTTGTATCGCTCGTAAAATACGGTCTGCGCCCTCGGGTCCTGCTGCTGGCAGGCTTTCACGAGGCTTGTTACGCTGTCGTATTTTTTAGAGAGAAAGAATTTCATCAGGGACGTTGGGTTCAGGAATAAAACTTAGACCTGTAAGTAACTTAAACTTAATTAATTCCTATTTTTTAATATAATAACACAGTATATTTTTTATTGAGCACATTGAAATCCTTGTCAAAATAGAGTTCGCACCTGGAAACACTTCCGACGGTCACGACGATGTAATAACTATCCAGCCCGTTGATGTAACTTTTTAGCTTCCTTTCATATTGATAGCCAGTGAGTTCGGGAGCACTGTCGAGGTATTGTTTGATTTCCGCCGGCACGGCTTCCAGGTTCGAAGACGTCACGGGCACGCCTGGCTGCGTGAAAAGGTTGCTCATCCATCTCAACTTACCTTTATCGTCGAAAAACAGGGATAACTGGTCGTACATGCCGCCCTCGTTCAGTTTGCCCGTCACATAGTAGCGCCTTGAACCATCGAGCCGCACCCAGGTGTAACCCACGACGAAAGTGGCTTTGGGAAATGTTTTGATAGTATCCCTCACAAATGCAGGCAGATCGGCGATTTCGTAGGTAGTAATCCGGTACAGCGAAGGATCGAACGTAGCCGAGCTGACGCCGTTAGGAAATACGCCGCCCCATTCGAGCGAGTAATTTTCATTTTTATAGTTGTAAAGCAACTTGTTATTGCTGGTCGTAGCGAAATAGCCCTGCGTATATTCAGATAGTGTCCCATCTCCAAAAGCGGTTTTTTGCAGGGTTGTTTGCAGTACGGAAGGGACGCCATCAGGCATGACTTTAAACGTCTCCCACATTTTCCCGTAATCGACCAGGGAGATAAACCGGTCTGCCTCCGATTTCAGCTTCACTTCCCATATTTTGTTTTCCAGGATCGGTTTAAAAACCAGATCCTCGCCTTTCGGGAATTTCGCTTTTACCACGTTCACGACCTTTTCCGGAATTTCCGTTGCCGGATCCACCGGGCGCAGGTCTTTCAGGTCATTGCAACCTGTGAGCGCGAGTGCCGCGATGAATAAGAGTGCCAGGGATTTCATAATTTAATAACTATCAATCAATTCAAGGGTACACAAAATACTTCGCGCTGCTCTGTTGGCCGGGTTCGCGATAGTACTGATACATCGGTTTCATCGTAATTTTATAGGTGACTTTGCCCAGCTTGGGATCGTCGTCTTCGTAAATAAACCTCATACTCGGTTTGACGATCGCTTTTTTCGCCTGCTCCGCCGACATTTTCACATTGAAGCTCGCCGGATCCAGGTATCCTTTCTTACCCGGCACGATCATCGGGAAATAGCTCGTCGTCCTCATGGTTTCGACACCCAGCGTGCCCTTTGCGTCGTCCCATACCAGACTCATTTCCGTTGGGAGGAAAATACGTATATTCAAATTGAATGTCAGAGCGTTACCCGGAATCTCGGTATTAGGAAACTGACTAGCACCGCCATGAAACATAATGGGTCCAGCCCCCTTTTCGATGTAAAAGTTCAGGATTGCGGCCTTCGCATAAAGCGGCAGCAGCGTATCCACCTTGTACATATCCACTGAATCCTTTCCGATAAACCGCCACGCATCGGTAATGTAAAAAGAGCGTCCGGCGAGCCAGGCGGAAACCGTATCACGATCCAGGCGGACAGGGTCCGGCTTGGGATCCGGCTGGTCGTTATCCTCCGTTCCGCATCCCGACATACTAGCGCCGACAGTACACAAAAATGCAAATAACAGCAGCTTTTTCATAACAGGTCCTATTTCAGAATACGGCGAAGTTTGCATCCCATTGCTGGTTGGGCTCGCGGTAATATTCGTACATCGGTTTGAGTGTAATCTTGTATTTCACTTTCCCCAGTTTTGGATCGTCGTCTTCGTAGATAAAAATCGCCTGCGATTTCACCTGGGCAGCTTTGACCATCTCGATCGTACGATGATTCACAAACGAGGATGTTTCGAGGTATGCCTTTTTGCCCAGAACAATCATGGGGAAATAATCCGTCATCCTGTCGCTCTCGATTCTCAGGGTACCCTTCTCCTCTTCCCAATAGCAGCGCAGGCCGGTGGGCCGGTCGACCCTTATTCCAAGGTTAAATGTCTTCACGTCGCCCGGGATTTCGGTATTCGGAAACTGGCTGCCGCTCCAAAAATTAATGTACCCTTCGTCGAAATGGAACGAGAAAAAAACGATGTTCCGGTATCTGGCATAATTGGAGTCCAGTTTTAACAGATCCACCGAGTCTTTCCCAATGAACCGGTAAGCCTCTGCAAGGTATTGCGGCCGGCCCTGGAGCGCAAATTTCACAGCTTCACGTTCCAGTTTGATGGGTTCGGGCTCAGGTTCAGGGGCAGGTTTAGGACTATCCTTGGAACAACCGAGCTGCCATACGGCAAGCATTACGAGGCAACTGGCGAACAGAAATCTTTTCATGACGGTGTCTTATTGATGAGCGGAAACCTTCTTTTTGCGCTTCCATGATCAGAGACACGGACCTGTATTTCAAACGTGGCGGTCTGCGGGGATTTTTTTCTATTTCAAACAAAAAA
>DATMSL010000436.1:0-4148 GCA_035565435.1 Dyadobacter sp.
GTGAATACAATGCGAAAAGGAATGGGCGGTGTAAAACGAATGCTAAACTATATTTAAGCCAATAAATCTTCCAGAATACCCACGGGTGCGAGAATTCAGTAATTTTGAGCGACTCATCTACCCAATGCAAGAATGTCCAAAATTTCCCAACTGCTCATTCTACTGGCCTTAGTCATCCATGGCTGTACCTCATCAAGCGATCAACAGAAAGAACATCAGGCCCCTACCGATTCAACCACCCTGTTTGTCAAAACTGAGATCCATCACGCCCGCGGATTTAATATTACGTATTTCAAGGACTTCAAACTAGTCAGCATTATCAATCCATTCGGCGGGCAGGGCGATACTTTACAATATATTCTTCAAAAAAAAGATGCTGCAATGCCCGCGGGTTACCCACACGCTCAGCGGATTGAAATACCCGTAAAAAGCCTCGCCGCCATGTCTTCCATGCATGTTGGGTTACTGGGTTTCCTGAATGCGGAGCACGTGCTGACCGGGCTCGGCAGTTTGCAATACGTGTATTCTCCGAAAGTTATTGCCATGATCAAAGCCGGCAAAATAGCGGAAGTAGGACGTGACCAGGGCCTGAATGATGAGAGGGTGATTGAAATTCGACCTGGTCTTGTAATGACGATTGGGAATCCGGGCGGAAAAATGGATCATTACCGCATATTGAAAGAAGCCGGGATACCGGTACTGATCAACTCCGAGTGGGTGGAGCAGACTCCGCTGGCCCGTGCTGAATGGGTGAAACTCATGGCTGCATTGCTGGATAAGGAGGAACTGGTCAATGCAAAATTCAAACAAATAGAAACCGAATATGCGCGACTCTCGGCCCTTGCCCAAAAAGCAGCCAAAAAGCCGACGGTACTTTCCGGGCTGAATACCAAAGACGCCTGGTTTCTGCCCGGCGGCAACAGCTACATGGCCCGTTTCTTCCAGGATGCCGGCGCCGATTACCCGTGGCAGAACGATCCCGCGACTGGAAGCCTTCCCCTTAGTTTCGAAGCTGTGTATCCATTTGCCCTCAAAGCAGATTACTGGCTGAATGTCGGGTTCGATAGTCACGACACGCGGAAAAGTATCCTGGCCCAGGATATCCGCTACGCCGATTTCAAAGCAATGCGCACAGGCAGGCTATACAGTTACAACCGCCTGGTCAACGAGCAGGGTTCAAACGATTTTTTTGAATCGGGCAGCCTAAACCCGCATATTGTTTTGGCCGATATGATCCGGATTTTCCATCCCGAACTGCTTCCTGACCATCAGCTTGTGTACTATAAACAGCTTCCCGAATGACGCAGCACATGCCAAACAAAAGCTGGACATTGCTTTTTTTAGGGATTCTTGCCATCGCCCTGTTCTGCCTTGACATCATGCTCGGCTCGGTGGCGATACCATTCAAGGAAGTATTCCGGATCGTGACCACCGGAGAATCCGACAACCAGGCTTGGCTTTTTATCATCGAAAAAATACGTTTACCCAAAGCCATCACCGCTATCCTGGCCGGCTGTGGCCTGTCCGTCAGCGGGCTGCAAATGCAAACGCTCTTCCGTAACCCGCTGGCCGGGCCATCGGAATTGGGCATTACCGCAGGCGCCGGCCTGGGTGTGGCGGCCGTAATGCTCGCAGGCGGGGGCAGCGCGAGCATGTATGCGATCAGTCAGTTGGGGATTTCCGGGAGCTGGCTTATTATCGGCATGGCTTCGCTGGGCTCAGCCGGTGTCCTGGCATTGATTCTCCTGATCGCCGGGCGCATCCGCGACAACGTGATCCTGCTCATAGTAGGTGTCATGATCGGCACCATTACGCTTTCCATTATCAGCATTTGGCAGTATTTCAGCCAGCCCGAGCAATTGCAGGAGTACATTATGTGGACATTCGGATCACTGGGCGGTGTTACGGGCTATCATTTATATGTACTTTCGGGCGTAGTTACAGGAGGCTTATTGCTCGCATTTGCATCCTCGAAATCGCTCAATGCATTATTATTGGGTGAAAATTACGCGAGAAGCATGGGACTTACGGTCGGACGGACGCGCTTGCTGATCATGCTCAGCACGAGCCTCCTCACCGGCAGCATTACAGCCTTTTGCGGCCCTATCGGTTTTGTGGGCATCGCCATTCCGCACATTACGCGTTCGCTGCTCGGGACATCCAATCACCGTGTACTTATCCCCGCGACCTGCCTCACGGGAACCGTGCTGCTGCTCCTTTGCGATATCATTGCCCAGCTTCCCGGCTCACAAACCGTCATCCCGATCAACGTCGTTACGTCCTTGCTTGGCGCTCCGGTCGTGATCTGGATCATTGTCCGGCGCAATAACCTACGTTCGTCATTTTCATGAAAAATCAGAAAGCCATTATCGAAACCCGCTCACTGGCGATCGGTTACCGGTCGTCCGGTAGGGAACGAACAGTAGCGGCCAATCTCGACTTACAGCTACGGCCGGGCAGTCTGGTATGCTTGCTCGGTTCAAATGGTGCGGGTAAATCTACATTGATGCGAACATTAAGTGGTCTGCAACCGGCACTGGCGGGCGAAATTACGATCGATAATTGCCCGCTCCATGCGCTGAAACCGGCGGAACTCGCCCAAAAACTCAGTCTTGTATTAACCGACCGGATCGATGCCGGCAACCTCACAGCCCGCGAGGTAGTTGCATTGGGGCGTACGCCCTACACAGGCTGGCTGGGTACATTGACAAAATATGATCATTCCCAAATAGCCCAAAGCATCGAACAAACCGGCATCACCCCGCTGCTTGGCCGCCATATGCACCAACTCAGCGATGGCGAAAGGCAAAAAGTAATGCTTACCCGTGCGCTCGCCCAGGACACACCGCTGATCCTCCTCGATGAACCGACGGCCCACCTCGATCTCCCCAATCGCGTGGAAATGATGCGCCTCCTACACACGCTCGCACGCAATATGCACAAGGCGATCCTGCTCAGCACACACGAGCTGGACCTCGCCTTGCAGACCGCCGACGAGCTCTGGCTAATGCATCCCGACGGTAAAATCCTGGCCGGACTCCCCGAAGACCTTGTACTGAGTGGTGCATTCGAAGCCACGTTTGCCCGCAACGGCTTTTCATTCGACCGCACTACCGGTACATTTATCATCCACCAACCCGTGGACAACGTGCAGGTTTACCTCGAAGGTGCCGATAAACCGCTCTTCTGGGTAAGACGGGCGCTGCAAAGGGAAGGCCTGGGTGTCGGCAGCTACCGCGACGCGCCTTGCATTATCAGGGTATTTGAAGCGGAAAACGGATTTGAGGCCGAAATAATGTTCCAAAACCAGCAGGTTAAAGTATCCACAGTTCAGGCACTTATCGGGCAAATGCATTTGCTCTTTCCCTCTCTCACACACCCTCGGATGACGAGTTAATGCGGTTCTTTGCAACGAAATAGTTAGTTTGCAGCTCATATTTGCCGAACAGGACTTCCTTAACTATGATCTTTTTGATCCCGACGGCGATGGTGCTGGCCACAGCGAATTGCTATGTGGTATTTTACAGAAACGCGGGGCAGCCCTTCCGTCGTTCGCTGATTTCCGCCGCCATTCTTGTATTCCTTTTCATTGCCATCAACACGGAGGCATTGGGATCGTTCAACCTGATCAACGGGGTTGCCATTGCTATTAGCTGGGGTGTTTTCAATATCGCTCTGGCAATCACGTGGTTCCGGCTGAAGAACACTCACAACCTGACTTTCCCGGCCATTGTGAAGCACTGGTTGAATAGTACCCGAAACTTTTGCCAGGAACTGGGCATTTTCACAGTTGTCATGCTGGCTATACTTGCCTCGGTTACGCTGGTAGTTGCCCTGGCGGCTATTCCAAATAACCAGGACTCGCTCAGCTACCATCTGAGCCGACTGGGTTATTGGATACAGCAGGGCAACGTCGCGCATTATGCCTCGCACATCGAGCGCTCGATCTCTTTCAGCCCTTTTTCTGAATATGTGCACCTGCATACCTTCCTGCTTTCTGGCTCGGAGCGCTATTTCCAGCTTTTGCAATGGTGCTCCCTCGCTGGCATACTGGCGCTGGTTTCCATGCTTATCCGGCTTTTTTCAAATTCCCGTGCGGCGCTTCGTATTGGCTTGTGCTTTGCCGCCACCCTCCCGATCGTCGTCCT
>DATMSL010000437.1:0-19071 GCA_035565435.1 Dyadobacter sp.
AGGCCCGATTTCAGGATCCAGTCCGGGAAACTTTGTGAGCGTCAGCAGGTTTTCGCCTGCCAGGTAGACCCGCAGTTTGCTCATGGCTAGTTTGCTTGTCAGCCGGCTGGGGAAGGTATAGCCCAGTTGGAGATTGCGGAGCTTTGCGAAGGAGGCATTGTACAAATAATAGTTACTCGTACGACCGTTTTGCGCGTCCGTTACCCCTTTGAGCCGTGGATAATGCCCGCTCAGGTTATTGGCGGGGTCGCTGGCGTTGGATTCATTGTAATAATAGTGGTTGTCCGCCACCAGCGTAGGTACGGATTTGCCCTGCGCAACAATCGACTGGTTCAGGTAAATCGTATTCCAATAGTAATGCATTCCGGCCGCGCCCGACCAGATCATCGAAAGGTCGAAGCCACGGTACGACAAGTTGAGCGTCAATCCGTAGTTAATGGAAGGGGTAGCGCGTTTTCCGGTAAACTGCTGGTCATACACGTTGCCGTAGATGCCGTCGCCATTGGTATCCGCGTAGATTAAATCGCCATACCAGATTTTGGTCGGGTCAATGCCGTCCGCGGGTTGAAACTTGTATCCGGCATCCACCATCCCGCGCAGCCAGGTCAGGTCTTCGGCCGTCCGGATCATCCCGTCACGTGGGCCTCCGTTGACATCCAATGAACCGTCGGAGTGGCGGTAACTGCCCGAACCCTTGTAAACCGGATACAGGTAAAGTTCATTGATGGCATGGCCTTCCAGGATCCGTTCGGTACCGCCGGTCGACACCGTGCCGATATTGGACTGGTAAACGCGATTGCCCGAAACATCCGCATATCCCTCCTGCAACTGGCCTTTATAGGTGTCGACGCGGTTGGTATTGTAGGCAAAATTACCCGATATCGAGTACTGGAAATCGTTGATCCGGTCCTGATACCCAAGGCTGAGTTCGATACCGCGTTTGGTCACTTCGGCGATATTCATCGTAGCCGGACTGGCTGTACCTACAATGAGCGGGATATTGGGGGCGAAGAGGATTCCGTCCGTAAAGCCCTTGTATAAATCGAGTTCGAAATTCAACCTCCGCCGCAGCGCAAAACCACTGAGCCCGATATTGGTCGTTGTAGTCGTTTCCCATCTCAGGTTCCGGTTGCCGGTTTTGGTTTGGGCGAGGCCCTTTATTGCGGTGTTATTGAAAGAGTAGTTTACTGTGCCGTACGCAGGCAAATGATCGTAGTTGCCGGCTGCATTGTTTCCGGTCCGCCCCCAGGAGGCGCGGATCCTGATATCGTCGAAGATGTCGGTCAGCGGCTGCATAAAAGCTTCCTCTGAAATGCGCCAACCGGCCGAAAACGCCGGGAAAAAGCCCCACCGGCTCGATTCCCCGAAGCGCGACGATCCGTCGTACCGGAATACCGCCTCGGCCAGATATCGTTTCTTGAAAGAATAGTTGAGCCGTCCGAAAACCGATTTCAGCCCGTAATCCGTCTCGTCTCCATTAATACCCGTCATGGTGGTACCCGAATTCAAAGTAGTCAGGTCGGGATGCGTGAGGCCCTGCTTGGATGCGTCAAAGTTGTATTGGTTGAAATATTGCTGGTTGTACCCCACGAGCGCGCCTATCTCATGATGGGTGAATTCCCTGTTGTAACGAAGCACATTGTCCAGGATCAGGTTGCGGCTTTTATACAAAGAGTACCGGGTCGTCATTTGGGCGGCGGGCTGCGCTGCGGTACTTAGCGTATTCGTGGCGAAGTTCCATTTTTCGTACGGGACAGGGTGCGTATTATTCTCGGTGTAGCCCTGGTTGTAATGCACTTTGGATTCAAATTCCAGTCCTTTAAAAAGATCCAGTTTTGCAAACAATGTCGTATTGATCCGGCTTACCCGGTTGTTGCCGCCCTGGCTGTACAGCCAGGCGAGCGCATTGTTGGCCGTCGCAGATTCCTCAGCGGCCGCTGGAAAGCCATATTTGCCCTGATAAACCGGATACACACCCGGCACAGTCTGGGTAAGGTAGGAGTAGGCGGTGCCTACATCGGCCACGCTGGTATTCTGAAGGTCGCCGAAAGTCTGTGTTCCGACGGTCAGGAATTTGGCCACTTTGGATTGCAGGTTGATCCGCATCCGTACGTTGTCAGCGCCCGTTTCGGGCATGGTTCCCGGGTTGTTGAGATAACCCACCGAAAACAGGTATTGCGTATTTTCCGAGCCGCCGTTGAGAGTCAGGTTATGGTTCTGCAAAAGTCTGCGCTCTCCGAACAGCACCTTTCCCCAGTTGGTATTCGGATAAGCTACACTGTTGGGAATGCCCTGGTCGGTTAATGCGTCGGGGTTGGCTTTGGCTGCTTCCCATTTTTCGATCGTAGGGTTGGAGTATACGGAGGCCTGTCCCAGATTGTTGAAACCCTCGTTGACCAGGCGCATGTGCCGGGCATAATCGGTCACAAACTCCGGCACGTTGTTGGGGCGCAAAAGGGAGGTCATCACCGTGTAATTCACAGAGGTCTTGCCTTTGGTACCCTTTTTAGTCGTGATCAGGATCACACCGTTGGATGCAAGAGAGCCGTAAATAGCTGCTGTGGCCGCGTCTTTGAGTACGGAAATGCTTTCCACATCATTCGGGTTCACCGCGTCCATGGAACCTACCACGCCGTCGATCACGACTAAGGGCGAGGTGCTGTTCAATGTGCCCGTACCGCGTATGCGTATGCTCGATCCATCGGCGCCCGGCCTGCCTGTGGTAGCCTGCACATTGACACCCGCTGCTAGCCCGGCCAGCGAAGAAGATAATGTCGAAGCCGATCTGTTTTCAACAGACTGCGCATTGATGGTCGCCACGGAGCCGATCACGTTTCCTTTTTTCTGGGTACCGTATCCTACTACCACCACCTCATCCAGGCTCCGTTCATCCACTTTCAAAGCGACTTCGATCAATGTCTTGTTCCCTATTGCCTGGATTTCCCTGCTCACGTAACCGACAAATGAAAACACCAGCACCGCATTTTCGTCGGGTACGTCCAGATTGAAATTTCCTTCCCGGTCGGAAGTCGTGCCTTGCTGCGTGCCCTTGATGATTACATTGACCCCAGGAAGCGGTTCTCCTTTTTCGTCGGTCACTTTTCCTTTCACGGGCAGGGCTTTTGGGCGCTGCTCCGGCAAATCTTTAGCCGGATCGCTGGCCGGCGCGCCCGCTTCCTTTCCGTTCTGCGGATTTTTAATGATATATACCATGCTACCGGTGTTCATATACGTTAAATGCAGCGAGCCTAGCATCCTGTCGAGCAGCTCCGTTACCCGGTAGGTTCCCCTCCCGACAACAAAGCGGGCTTCGTGGTCGACCTGGTTCTCGATAAAAGCGAAACGAAGCGGGGTTTGCTTCTCGATTTTACGGAACAGGTCCCGCACACTCTCGTTTTTCAACTGAATGGTAACCTGCATCTCAGCCAGGGGCTGCGCCTCGGAAGGCCGGGCTGCCATGAGCTGAATGCAGCTTATCGCGATGATTAAGTAGGATAAACCTAAGCGCATAAGAAATCGGAGACCGGGCTGATGGTTGGAAAGTGCATACCTTCCCCCGATGATAAAGTTTTTGTACATTTACCAGACGTTTTTAGTGATAGCCAATTATTAAAAGCGACACCCGTTCGTTACGCCTAACTTGCGGGTTAAAAAGCCTTTCGGTTCCCGCCGAAGGGCTTTTGCTTGAATGTGGTTTGAATTTTCAGGCACTGAGGCGATACTCAGCCATCTCTGGGGAAAATCGTAAGATCTGCTCCGTACGACATCGTTTTCAGGGTTTAGTCATTGTAATCAGGATTCATACCGGCATTTGTATTAATCACAGGAGCCTCCTTCGATCAGGACGTTGTCGTTTTCGATGGAATAAGTGGCGCCGATCATTTTAGTAAGGACGGTCAGGACGGTATCCAGGTTTTCGTGATGCAGAAATGAGGCTGTGATCCGGCATTTCCGGACTTCCGCCCGGCTAAAAGTCAGTTTCACACCATAATGTTCTCCGATGAGCTGGCCGGCTTTTTCCAGGTTGATGTTATCCAGTACCAGGTAGGCGTCTTTCCAGGCGGTTTCTTCAGTAGCGCTCACCGGGGCCGTATTGTAGTGTTCGGTCCGGGTATCGACGGTAATCTGCTCGTCCGGCTTGATCTTCGCGTACACGCGCTGCTTGTTCCCGACTTCTACCAATCCCCGGGTAACGGTTACGACCACTTTATCCTTCTGCATGTTCACATTGAATGCCGTCCCGAGCACCCGCGTCACAACGGTGCCCGACTTTACGCGAAAGGGCTTTGCGGGGTCATGGGCAATGTCAAAATAGGCTTCTCCCTGCAATGTCACATCGCGCGACCCGTTCCGAAAAGAGGCCGGTGAGTAGGTGAGCTCGGCGTGCTCGTTCATCAGTACCGTACTTCCGTCGGGGAGTACTAAAAATTGTTTTCCCCGAATGACCTGCGGCTCGTCCTGTCGGGAAGGCTGCTCGTTGCGGGCAATCTGTACATGGGCGGTTTGGCTGCTCCTTAACGTCAGCCATATGAAACCGCCCAGGGCCAAAAGCACTGCCGCGGCCCAACTCCACCACATGGTCGCGCGTTTGGCTTTGGGGTGGGCTGTGCCCAGGATATTGGTCAGGATTTCCTCGCGCGCCTTGCCAGGCAGATTTATTTCCGGCGAATCCGCGTCTGAATGCGCATCCAGCCACTCCCGGAAGCGGAACTCATAACCATTTTCAGTCAATCGCCGGAGCTCCTGATTTTCCACGTCGGAGGCATTTCCAGCCAGGTACCTGGTCATGAGGAAATCAAATCGTTCCATTCCGGACTGCTGGGAATCGCGGGGAGCATTCGCATCGTTGTCAGCGCTCATGAGGGCATCTGTTTTTCTACTAACATATGATTGAATCAGAGCCGGGAACGGCCCTTTATCTTACATGTCTCTTGAAAAAGCGGTAGGGGGCAATTTTTTCTAAAAAAAATTATTTTGCCGCGAAAATCAGCAGCCAGAAGAACGTCTCGGCCTTTAAAACAGGGTCGAGCCGGGTACGGATAAAACGTAGAATGCGCTTCATATGCGCTTTGACGGCCAATCTCGAAAGATTCATCCGCTCGGCGATCGCCTCGTGGGAGAGCCCTTCTTCTCTTGCCAGTTGGAAGATCTCCCGCTGATGGTCTGGCAATCTTCGGACGGCCTCCTGCAACAGTCTTTCGCGCTCATCTTCCTGGACCATTCGTTCCGTGGCATTATCGGCCTGTTCCTGGTAGCCGATTTCGCGGATCATTTCGGTAAAGTTAGATTTGCGGCGATAGGCATCGAATACCTGCTTTTTGGCCATTCCATGCAGATACGCCCCAAAATTCAGAACGTCGGCCATTTTTTCGCGCCTCAGCCATACATCCATAAATACATCCTGCACAATTTCTTCCGCCGCGTCCGGGGAGTTGAGAAATTTCAAGGCCAGCCGGTAAACCTTCGGGCTGTACACATCGAAAATCCAAACAAAGGCTGATTCGCTCCCATCCGCTAGCTCGCGCAGCATTTCGCGCTCGTTATCTGATTTGTGCGTAGCCATGATGAGGGGGAAAAGTAGTTTTTAAAGCAAAACTATTACAATTTTTATAAAATTTATTCAAATAAACTGACTGGCGATACTTTTATTTCGGTAAAAAGGCCAACCTGGTTGTTACCAGTACGTCCCTGATTTTTCCCGTTTGATTGTATTTGTTCCGAATTGATGTATTTGTTCAGAAATCAGCATATCTTTGTCATCAGATGATATGATGAATACGCCGATACATAAAAGATCATTAGCCGACGAGGTAGCTAACCAGATCAAGGCCTATATCCGGTCGGGACATTACGTGGCCGGTCAGCGCCTGCCTACCGAGCCCGAATTGATGAAGCAATATGGGGTAGGGCGGTCCTCCATTCGCGAGGCGGTCAGGATGCTGGCGAATTCCGGCTTGTTGCGCGTGCAGCAAGGCCTGGGGACATTCATTAATGAGTATGTAGAAGAAAATGAGACTTTACATCAGCGATTAAACCGGGCGGCGGCCAAGGATATTGATGAGGTAAGGCAGCTGCTGGAGGTTAAAATCGCGCAAAAAGCAGCGCTCAACCGTACCCAACAGCAGCTAGACGAAATAGAAGGTTTCCTGAATGAGCGGATTCAGACTGCGCACCAGGGAAAGATTGAGGAATGCATTCAGGCAGATATCAATTTTCACGTAAGCATCGCCAGGGCTTCCGGCAATGAAATTCTGGCCGATATGTATTATGCATTTTCATCCCGACTGAAAAGCTGGTTTTTACAAATCCACCCTGATACCAGTTCATTCATCCAAACCAACGATTTGCATAAATCCCTGTTTTTGAGCATTAAGGATGGTAACGAAGAGCAGGCATTACGCTGCGCCAGGGATATTTTGAGGCATTAAATTTTTTTATATTTAAACATCAGATGATATGATGAATGGTTCCGCTGTCAGGGAAACTCCCGCATCCGTTTTGGAACCTGCCAAAACGGTGTACCCGATTCTCTTTGCAATCAGTTTCGCGCATTTGCTGAATGATACGATGCAGGCAGTCATCGCGTCGATTTACCCTTTGCTCAAAGTTGATTTTCACCTGAGTTTCGCACAGATCGGGTTGGTGACACTGTGCTATCAGATCACGGCTTCCCTTTTGCAGCCGTTTGTGGGCCTTTATACGGACAAAAATCCCAAGCCCTTTTCGATCGCCGCGGGAATGGGCTTCTCCTTGATCGGGGTGCTGTCGCTGGCCTGGGCCGATTCCTTCGCGTTCGTATTAATTGCAGTGAGCCTGATCGGTATCGGGTCGTCGATCTTTCACCCGGAATCGTCGCGTATCGCCCATTTGGCTTCCGGCGGCAAACGCGGGTTCGCTCAGTCGTTTTTCCAGCTCGGCGGCAATAGCGGCAGCGCCCTGGGGCCATTGCTGGCCGCGTTGATTGTGGCGCCTTTTGGTCAGCATGGCATTATGTGGTTTTCGCTGGCCGCGATCCTCGGGGTGGGGCTGGCGGTCTACATCGGAAAATGGTACCGGGGCAGTGTTGCAAAGAAAACGGCCAAAACGGTATCCACTGCCCACACTTCGCTGGGCCAAAACAAGGTAGTTTTCTCCCTCGTAATTTTGCTTATCCTGATTTTCTCCAAGTATGTGTACCTGGCCGGTATGACCAGTTACTACACCTTTTTTCTCATGAATAAATTTGGTCTGACCATTCAGGAATCTCAGATTCAATTGTTTATATTCTCGTCGGCCGTTGCCATTGGCACCGTCGCGGGCGGGCCGATAGGGGACCGGTTCGGGCGCAAGCATGTTATCTGGATATCGATCCTGGGAGCCGCTCCCTTCACCATGCTACTACCGTATGCGAATCTGTTTTGGACAACCATTCTCGCGGTGTGTATCGGACTGATCATCTCCTCCGCCTTCTCGGCAATTGTGGTCTATGCCCAGGAATTGGTGCCCGGAAAAGTGGGGCTGATCGGCGGATTATTTTTTGGGTTGTCTTTCGGTATGGGCGGGCTCGGTTCGGCCTTGCTGGGTAACCTGGCCGACCAGACGAGTATCGAATATGTATTTCAACTTTGCGCGTTTTTGCCGCTGATCGGCATTATCACCGGGCTTTTGCCGAAACTCAAAAACGGGTGATTGCAACAGCTTGTTCCGCAACCAGGGTACATATTGGAGTGTTAAAGAAATTCTTAAACATCCGAACCCCGTGGAGCAAGCGGTAGCGACGAGGCCAGTTTAAGGTAGCGAACGAATATCATTTCGATCTTTTAATCTTGCTCCGACAAATGTCTCCAATCACAACAGCAACAAGAATGCCAAGAACCACATACAATGTCGGTCCTACTTTCCAGTTTTGCAATTGAAACTGGACGAGTAACAGGAGAATTATCGCAATTGCTATCAATACGATAACACGAGCTGCATTTAGATAGATTTTTTGCATTTTTTGAACAATTTAAATATCAAAAAGGAATTCGGACCCCGATTATTACTTGCCGTGGCCTGAGCTGAAAGCCGCTCTCCGCAATTGTGAATGCGGAATTTACGATGGATAAATAGTTTTGTGCGTCCGTCAGATTCGTTCCCCGGATTTCGAGATCGATCTTTCTTTTTCCAAAAGTATAACGGTATCGCAGGTTCAGATAAAACTGGTTTTGACTTGTACTTCCCCGGGTGGCGTAATGTTCTGCGTCCAGTCGTAATGCGTGTGCATTAGCAGGGTAAATGTCGACTCCTAATTGTAATTCCGAAATTCTCGATGGTCTATTGCGCTGATCGGCGACCCGGCTTTGCAAAAAATGAATAATTCCCGAAAGCTCCATTCCAAGATAACTCGTAAACAATGTCGACGCCGACAGTCCCACGCGATAGTTCCTGTTTCGAACCGAAACCCCGCGATCGGTCACGATCTGTTCGGATCGGGTAAATCCGGCGTCGCTGTTCAGTTTAAGGGAAGTTTTGATTTCACCAAAATACTTACCAATGCCTAAATGGACATTCTTCGAAAGCTGGACATTATTATTTAAAGCGAAGGTAAGTTCCGCAGCACCCGTCGAATCGATGCCTGTACGGTATTGCAAGTTGCTATTGATCCGCATCACCGAAGCGGCCAGATTCAGGAATACCAGCGAAAGCGGGTTTTTGTAGTTCATTCCGATCCTGCCCGTAAGAATCCTGTTAACCGGAATGGCTCCGAGGGCTTTCTGCACGTTTCTGTACGACCTCAGAATAAAGCCATTGTATACCTGTGACGGACTGCCGAAGTCGTATGAATAATTCACACCGGATGTAAAGTCTGTGTATTCCGTGACGCGGTATCTTGCCGTTATCGAGGGCTCGAATGCCAGCCGGGTTTGCCTTTGAAGGTTATCCTTTATGAAATCTGCTATTCGGAATGCATGCAACCTGAGCGGAAGATTCAGTTCTACCTGCCACTTAGGGGACTCATAGTAGCTGGTTATCTGTGTAAACGAGGTCAGATGTACGTATTTCAAATCGTTCCGAAATGCATTTCCATGTGTGTGTGTGCTGTCGTCCGCCGCGGTGTTTATTGTGCTTTCGAATTGGTGATTTTGGAAGTTCAAACCCGCTAACGGCGTGAATGCGATTCGTGAAAATTGCCTGGTAAAGCTGATCGAATTTTTCGTATTCAATTCGGTGGTAAGTAGATTTTGAGAAATTGATTGAAAATTTTTGCCTGCATTAAACAGGTCCGGAAAAACGCCGGGGCGAACGGTCAGCGTTTCCGGTCGCCGGTTGTAAATTGTTTGCGAGTTGATGTTTAACAGCTGCTTGCCCGCATGTGCAATGAGGATAAGGTTGTTTTGCAGCTGGGTTTGTTTGGTCGCCAAATTCTGATCTGTTGGAAGCAGGTTCCGGCTTATTATACCGGCACCATCTATTTGTCCGAATTGTCCGCTAATGTTATTTTTCAGAAAAAGCTGTTCGGTATTTTTTTCAATGACGAGATGGGCATTCAATGTCTTTGAATCGGAGCTGTTCGTGATCCGTTCTTCGATCTCAACAGTTCCGCCGGGCGTTAGCAGGCGTGTATAGTTCCTTCCGGTTTGGCGCTGCATTTCGTCCCGTATTCCCAGGCCCAATTTCAGCTCGGTTTGGTTCCTGGTCTTTTTGATCAGATTTAATGAGGCGAGGTGCGATCTGTTGTCGAGCCACCGGTCGGGGCTGATGTTGGGCGCACTCAGCGACTGAATGCTCAGTACCGGAGCCGGGATTCTTACTTGCGATGATTTGGTGAGGACATCCTGCTGCCTGGAAAGGTCCGTCCCGGCATTGTTGCTCTGTACGCTCGCGATCGCCTGGAAGTTTCGATTGAATACCATAGGAGTAATGTTCACCTCCCACAAAACCGGGCTCAACCCGACGCCGGCTTTTGCGCTTCCGGTTGTCGTGATCTTTTTAAGCTGAATGTTGAGTGAGGCCTTATCCGAAAATACTTTTGATTTCAAAATTTTGATCGGCTGGTCGTTCTCCATCACCTGCACTCTCCTGACGGCGTCGGCCGGCAAGTTCTCGTTGGCAAGATTGTATCTGCCTTCCAGCAGGTCCAGGCCGTTGATGTAGTATTTCTCGATCGGTTTTCCCTGGTAGAAGATCTGGCCGTTTTCCTTTATCTCGATGCCTGGCATGCGTTTGATAACATCGGCGATTGTCCGGTCACCTTCTGCCTGAAATGCGCTTACCTGGTAATCGATCGTGTCTTTTCGTAAAATGATCGGAGGCGCTTTAACCGTTAGTTCTTGCAGTTTTAATGCGCTTTCCTTTAAGACCAGCTGCGCCGACTGCGATTTGTTGGGAAGCAGGAACACTCCCGCTTCGAATCCCAGGCGCGTTGCTTTTAGCGTCAGGGTGTCGGCGGTGAGGGCCGTTTTCAATGTAAAGCTTCCGTCATCGGCACTGAACGTGAAGGCTGATATCGTATTGTTTTTGTTAACAATCGCGATGTTCGCATTCGTAATAGCTGTACCGCGCTCGTCTGTCACCTTGCCCGATAGGGTAATCTGGGCGTAGGAGTGCCAGCCCCCGACCTGGATGAAGAGAACGAGGGCTAAGATGATTCGCTGGGCTATTCCAATTTTCAATTGGTATAAAACTCAATCGGGTTGTTATCGGATTTGATCTTCTGCTGCACGCGTTGGGCAATTTCGCTTCGGCCCGATGTGAAAACCACGCCGGATTGTTCGGCTATGCCTATGGGGTTTGCACGGTATTCCCCTCGTTTTCTGAAAAACGTATGCTTGTCAGTTTTGACGAACTTCGGCGGTGTCGTGTCAGGCATTTCACGCCGCGACTGCTTTAAGCCATTTAAGACAAAGTCGTAGTGTTTTTTTGAATCGGTGAGACGGACTATCAAGCCGGGCAGTCCGCAAAACTTGTACGGCCCTTCACTAACCGGCACAGCCTCCGTAAACCAGGCCTCCCATTTTCTCCCGCCGAATTCCGTTGTGGCCCGCTGGGCCGGATAACCCGCAACCCTCGCAGTGTCTTGTGTCAAAGTCCATTGCAAATGGCGCCCGGCTTCGGAGTAGGAAAAGTAATCGTGGTAGATCCTGTCGGTTGTATGGATCGCATTACAGCCGTGTTTGACGATGTTAAAATCGAAATCCGTCCGGTGTTGTTGTAGAAATGAGACCAGGTTTTGGCGGTTTGCACCATCGCTGCCCGCCGCGATGGCCGAATCCTGCAAATACCTGTTTTGACTCTCGAACAGGGATTGCTCCGCATTGATAAACAGAAAAAACGACTCCGTTTTGGAAACGTTGCTTGTACTATCCGGATAAAATTTCAGCTCGAAGGTGCAGGTGATGTCGTAGGAAACAAAGGGCGATACTTTGTCCTGGCCTATTGCAAATTCACAGGCCAACATCAGGAATGCGACACAAGTAAATCGTAACATATCGGATACTTTATATTGTAAGTACGGATATATTATAATTTACTTATACTTCATGTGATATTTCGGGCACTTCATTTCGCTGGCCCCGCCATAGACGGCCATTTTCGCCGGTGCGATATAGCGTTGCAAATCATTGGTTTGTAAGAATTCGCAACGGTCACCGTCTAAATAAGTGTCCAACAAAATACTAGGGAAATTTGGAGTCACGGGTCATGAAAAAGCCATTCTGTTTTGCTATCGTCGCTATGGTTGCTGCATTCATTGCAGGATCCTGTTCAAAAAAAGAAGTCCAGGCGGTCGAAGTTCCGTCCAGGTTGAACAGGGATTCGGCCAACCTGGGAGTCTTATACGTCGATCAGGCATATCGGCATATCGGCAAGGACTCGGTGAGCCTCTTCGAAATAGACACCATCTATAAAGTTTACCAAAAGAGAGTTTTCCTTGCCTTCCCGTATCGGGGAGAAGGTCGGATTGGGCTTTATCTCGGAGATGAATTTCCTAACACTGAAATAGAAGGACCGGCAAGGACTTTCGCCTTGTTTAAAAGGGTTTCTTACCCTTCGGGACTGACCTGCGAATGGAATGAGGAAAAAGGCACGTTGGTTGTCACCTCAGAATACACGCCTGCGCTGCTGAAAATGGTCTTTCCCGGTAAGTCCGCTTATATAGACCCTGCCAATTCCAGGATACACTCGAGCCTTGCGAGCGCCCGGGAGGTGAATAAAGCCGGCGGCCAATCATTCATTACTTTCATTTATCAGGATAGTGATCCGAAACTGGGCCAGGTAACCTACAAGATCAGACTGAAACAGTTGTTTGTATATGTTCCACAGACGGGGTTTCAGGGATACGATGCCTGGTACGCCATGTATTAAGCTGTCAGGTTCAGCGAGGGAGTGGTTAACCCACCCGCACTCAAGCAGAACGCACGTCGAGGATCTTTAACTTCCGGATCCCGGCAGGCATTTTCCATTCTACGGTTTCACCCTTGCAAAGACCGATCAGTGCGGCACCCATCGGGGTGAGAATGGATATTCTTTGCTGCCTGATATCGGCCAGATGGGGCATGACGATGCTGAATTCCATTTCCCTGTTTGTGGTCAATTCCAAAACCTTTACCTGTGAATTGAGGCGGATGCTATCCTCCGGAAGTTGATCGTCTTCTACGACTATTGCACGGTTCAGCTCGTAAGCAAGTGACATTTCACTCGCGGCGGGGCTGTCCGAGAAGTTGCTCGCAAACTGCTTGAGAAGGCGAAAATCATTTTTTCCAAGTATGACAGGGCTTGTGTTGCTGCTCATGATGCTTTTTGGGTTTGTTAGTTGTCCAAGGAGTGGTTTCAAAATGAATGGGTTCAGGAATAGCCGATTGCAGTCCACCGCAACTCGTAATGAGGCGCGATGAAACTGCATTCAATGATAGCGTTATGTGTTTGTGCCGAATGGCAAATGCCCGCCGTGCTATTTGGCGGGAAAAGTATTTTGAAGGTCAGACCAGTATTGGTAAACGAAAATTCTTTCCTGCCGCGACAGGCCCTCGTTCGCTTTGGTAAGCCGGGCCAAAATCCTCAGAAATCGCTCGGTGGCGATTTTATAGGAGTTCGACGTCCGGTTTTCAACCTGACTTTGCCGCTGTACCGTACCCGTTTCGTCCAGGATGACCGCATTCTCGCGGATGAAGTTTGTGATGATGGACATATCAGGCCGATGGCCCGGCAAGCCAGCTTCCTGCTGGCGAAACTGGCCATGTGTGCTGAAAAGTTGCTGGATTTTTTCCAGTGCCGGTGAAATTCCCATTTTATCCATACATTCCGATTCGATTGATACTCACTACTATCCTCTCTTATTTATATGGGTTAATTAAAGGCTAATGCCGCGAATTGATGAAATACCTTTTCGTCGAGCTTGTAGCGGTCGTTCAGTGTAAGGCTGCTACGGGCGTTGAAAAGTGCATAGTTTACCGCATTGTACATCAGCCAATAGGAAGGGGTTACTCCCAGCAGGTTTTGCTCAATCCGCAGGCGTTCGCGGGCTTGCCTGGCCAGCTGAACGGGGATAGGCAAACTACTGAGCACATTTTCCTCTTTGCGGGTCATGGATTTATTCTGAAAGCATTCATACACCAGCGCTGTCAGCGTAAGATTCTGTTGTGTGACAGAGCTCAGCAGATCGGTCAGCTGCTGCTGAAGTGCCTCCAAATCTATCTTCCGGTTTCCTTTGGGTCTACGCAATTGCGGTAATGCTTCCGGACCGTTGGAAGAACCGCTTTTCCTTTGCTGCCCATTGAAAGCACCGGGTAATTGCCCGCGCAGCCATTCCTGGTAGTGGGCGAGTTCGGTGAAGGAATCCGCCCAGCCCATCAAACCGTTCTGGCATACTGCCCTGTACATGCTTCCGCTGGGCAAACCCGTGTCGGCCGCAAGCGTGCGTCCCTGTATACTGAAAGGCGTTTTACCATTATAGCCATTGGTCACAATAATACTCCGCTTCAGGCGCTCTCCCCCGATGGGCAGTTCTTCGGGAAGGATAATGCTGATGCTGAACTCCCCGGTAATGGTGTGCTTGATCTGGAGTTCATATTGACTGAACAGGCCATCCACGGCCTGTCTGATCATTTCATTGGGAATAATCGTGTAACCGGAGCTCTGTATTCCAAAAATTGTCTTCCTATGCCCGGGCGGTGTGCCCACAATCAGCTGCTGCCGGTCGGTGGCGATAATGTCATACTCAGGCAGCATGTCGGCCAGTAACACCGAATCCACCGGATAACAAATCTCTTCCCAGGATGTAGCCGTTTGCGGCATTGCGCTCAGGTAAGTCATTCCAGTTGCTTTTTTACAGTTGTAAATTTACAGCCGGGATTTGAAATTCCAACCATTGCGGCCAATATTTTGCCCGATCCGGGACTCGAACTGCCATCGTGGTTCTTAACGACAGTGCTGTTCGGGGCTTTAATTTGAAGCCAACTTATGTGCTCAGACGGTGTTTGGGTCCTTCTTATTGAGCAGGCACAAGCACTATTTTTCGCAAATCAAGCAGTGCGCCGCTGGTGAAGGCCTGGCCGGGCCTGAATTTGACTTTTTGTGTGCCGGCCGGGAGCCGCAGCGTGCCGACAGATTTGCTCTGGAAGTTTTCCCAGCCTCCGCTTCGGGCGACTTTTCCGGATAGTGAGACCTTCTCTGTCTCCAATACAAATGTTTTACCGGCTTCCTTGTCATCGACTGACCATTCCATGCGTACGTCAAACATCCCCGCTCTGCGTACCTCGATTTCCCATTCGACTGCGTCGGAGGAGCCAAACCAGCCAAATGCTTTCCATTTGGGCATGTAGTGAATTTGAGGTCCTATGCCTTTGCCTTTTTCGGCTGTTAAATGAAGGACGCCTTTTGCGTCGGCATTGACAAGCTCAGGGATATTGATGGTATCTCGCGCGGCTTTTACGTAACCGGCGATTTCACTCACGGGAGCGATCCAGACGCCGTTGCTGGGGTCTTTGGCGTACTCGCAGAGTTTGCGAAGCATGGCCAGGCGGGTAGTTTGTGGTCCGGAGTCGGCCATTTCGTGGCCTGCGAGCACGAGCCATTGTCCGGATTTTCTGGCCGCTTCGATGATCGGAAGAATCTGTTCGAAGTCTTTACCGTCGGTTTCCATGCCCGTCAGTTGCGCGAAATCGCAATAGGCAGGGTCTACCGGGGCTTCGTCCAGCCAGCCGCGGCCGGTTACAAACAGCTCCGAAATGAGTGGTATAAAGCTCCGCGTCCCGCGTCCGCGACCTACGAACGTATGTCCGCACGGATACGCGTACGATACGGGCGTTACCCCAAGCATAACTTGGATTTGGCGGTTGGTTTCGGTCAGCTCGGAGCGCATTTGATCCAGTGTGTAGGTCTCGAGCGCCTTTTCCCGGGACCATACAAAATTACCACTGCACGGGTGGTGCAATGAATGGTTGCCCATTTCGTGCCCGCTGGCCACTGCTTTTTTCCAGCCTTCCAGCTGCTTTTCAACGGCCGACGGAACGAGGTAGAATGTCCCTTTAATACCGTACTCGTTGAGTAGCGGCACGCCTGCTGTCGCCTGACTGCCGCGTGCGTCGTCGAAGGTAAGACTGATCGCCATTCTCTTTCCCTCGGGCCATTTGAAGGTTTGTGAGACGGCCGGTGTGATCAGCCCGGCAACAGCAAGGCAGGAAAGACTCAGGTTTCGAAACAAATGCTTGTATGCCATAAGGGTAGGGTGTTAGGTATAAGGGGAGAGGCCGGTTATTTTGCGTTTTTGATAAAGGCGAGTAAGTCTGCCATTTGCTGCTTATCGATCGACGCTTCGAGCCCTACCGGCATGCTCGACATGCCCAACGTTTTCAGCGATTTGATATCCTTGCGCGCAATGGTTCTTTTCAGGCCGCCGTAATTGGAAAGCGTGAGGGCGGAAGGTGTTTCGCTGGATATCAGCCCTTGCGCCGATTCGCCGGAGCTGAGCTCGATTTGCCAGAGATCATATCCATCGGCGATGGAAAAGTTGGGGTCGAGAATGTCTCCCATAATCGATTCGGGGCGCCTGTTGCGGACTGTTCCAAGATCGGGGCCGAATGCCACGCCGCCTGCGCCGCCGATTTGGTGGCACACCGCGCATTGCTGTTCGAACACTCGTTTCCCGGCTTGCGGATTTCCCGATAAGGTCATAACCGTTTGATAGGACTGTATTACAACATGACGCTGGCTTCCTTTCTGGGTCAGGAGCTGCCTCGCACGGTTGCGCAGCGCTTCGTTTTGATGGGCCATCAGCGACACGCTGCGCGGCCATCCCAGACTCGCCTGATCTATTTTGCCTTGTTCCAGGCCATCAAGCAGGAGCGTAATCCGCTTCGGGCCGGAAATGAAGAATCCTATGGCCGACTCGCGCACATCCCGTGTAAGTGACGGCCATCTTTCCAGCAGCAAGAGACATACCGTTTCATCCGGTATGGCGCTGAGCGTTTTGAGTGCCGCGATTTGAATCGGACGCGGCTCACTTGGTACCACCCGTTTTTTGAGCATATCCAAATATTCCGCGGGATTTTTGAAGGAAAGGAACTGAATCGCTTCTACCCGTTTTTCCGTCGTTGCGCTTTTGTTGGACGCCGTCAGCACGGCGGTTTTGATAGCAGCCTGGGTTTCTGGTCCGGCAGGGAGCCCGGTTTTTTGCAGTAGCTGCATACTCGCCTGTCTGATTTCCGGATTGGAGTTTTTTAATGATGCATTCAGTAATAGTGTCTTTTCGGCTTCAAGTTTGGCAAGATCCGTTTTCTTGCTCAGGCTTTCGGCCAATCCGCGCAGTACGGGCGCCTGCCACCCGTGCGTACCCGCGGGAGCCAGTGTTTTCCGGACGATGGAACGGATCGCGGCAGCATCGCCGCGAGCCCCCGTCAATGTACTCAATCGTTGGACAAGTGCGGCGTACGCTTCATCCTGCGGTTTGTAGCGTTTCAGCGTTTCGGCGAAGAGGATATCGTTTCCATAGGCGGAAGTGAGTGCGGCGGTTTGTACCCACGGATCCCGCAGGTCTTTGAAAAGAATTGTTTCGCGTGCTTTGAGGACCTCGTTATCAGACTGCGCGTCTGCGGACTGGGCGTCTGCCGACTTCGCGTCTGCGGACTGGGCGTCTGCCGACCCCATTTCGCCGAGGGTTAGGAGTGTCTGGAAGCGTACTTTAGCATTCGCGTGACTGGCCAGGGCTGTCAGGGCAGGTATCAGCTCCGGAAACTGTGCAAGGTGAAGCTCGGCGATCTTGACGGCGTTTTCTGTCACACCTGCCTGCGGGTCTCTGAGGGCGCGTTGCAGGTCGTCTGAACGAAGCACCCCCAGGCCTTCCAATGCCCATAGTGCGTGGAGCCGGCCTTTTGGGTCATTACCTTTGGCCATATTTCTCAGCAATGGGATAGCACTTTCACCATGGCGGTCAAGCAGCAGCCGCTGCGCATTACGGCGCCACCAGATATTGCTGTCCGCCAGCTTTCCAACCAGATCGGAATCCGTCAACGCACTCAAATCCAGCTTGCCCGACCATGACAGCCGCGGTGTGCCTTTGGGTGAGATCCGGTAAATACGTCCCATATCCCGGCCATTGTAGAGCGCCCCGGATTTCACGACGTCGTCGGCCATCCATTCCGGGTGTTCGATAATCTGCCGGTAGTAGTCCACCACGTACAATGCGCCATCGGGTCCGATGTACATATTCACAGGCCTGAACCAGGAGTCGGTGGAAGCCAGGAACTCTTTTTTATCCTGCACACGGCTGGCGGTAAAGCTTGCCCCGTTATCGCGGATAATATCGGCATGGACCAGGTTGCTAACTGGTTCCGCAACGAATGCAACGCTGTCGTAGGGGCTGGGAAACAATCCGCCCTGATAGCTCGTGAGGCCACAGGCTGAGGTGAACACGCCGAGATCGGTGAGCAACTGGTGCTGTGGGTTTTTTGTAATTGGAAACACTTCCGACGAATGGTCGGACAGCGTTTGGGTTACCTTCGAAACCAGCAGGTAGGGGTTACGCTGCAAGTAGCGGTTGGCAATTACTTCGTGATAACCGGGATTTGCATTGCTGACGAGCAGATAACGTCCCCACTGATCGAACGTGTGGCCAAATTGGGTGTAACTGCTTAGGACTTCCAATCCCTTCGTATCAGGCCGGAACCGTACACCTCTTCCGAGGCCATTTTCGGGCAAACGGGGGCTGGCGGCGAGGTGTGGGTAGAAGATTTCTCCACCCCGGTCACCAAATTCCTTCTGAAATGTTTTAGTTGTTACAGCGGGCTCATGTCCGAGGTAAATCCAGTTGTCGATACCCAGGATCGGGTTGTTGAAATTGTGCTGCGGATTGGACATCGCGAACCCCGTCAGGAGCGTGTCGCGGGTATCGGCCTTGCCATCGCCATCCATGTCTTCCAGGTAGAGCACATTAGGCGGATCGGTCACGAGGACACCCTTCTTCCAGCGCAGGATCCCGGTCGGCAGTACCAGGTTTTCAGCAAATATCACCGAACGATCCATTTTCCCGTCACCGTCGGTGTCGTGCAATGTTCTGACTTTACCCGTACCGCTTTTGTCGAGCGGATATCCGTGCATTTCGACGACGTACATTACCCCGTTTTCATCGATTTCCATCGCAACCGGGTCGGAGATTACCGGCTCGCTGGCCACCATTTCGATTTGAAAACCATCGGGGATCTCAAAAGTGGCGATCGCATCTTCGGGCCTTACCTCCCGGGGATATTCCTCTTTTCGCTCTATGGCCGATGCAAGTACCCCGCCGCAGAGCGTCAGGGCAACCAGAAAGCGTTTCATACTGGTATTGTTCATGGGTAATATCGCTCTGCCGGCGCCAATGGTATTCGGTATTCGCCGCCTTATTAATATTACTTGCTTCCGCCGGATTTTGACTACTTCGCTTTAGATTTATGTACCCGAATGAATTTGTAGTGAAGACTTTTTGTGCGGTAAAGACTAGTGTTCGCAAATCTTGGACAGGACAATGCTTGTGACTCTGTCACAACGAACCAAATCAAAGTCGAACAGCGGGCTGGATTGATAGTAGCTGCTGAGTTCGACGCGGAGCATTTCCTTTGCCCTGTTCAGCCGGACTTT
>DATMSL010000438.1:0-9513 GCA_035565435.1 Dyadobacter sp.
CTTCCGTGCAACTTTAATCACCAACAGTTACTTAAAATAATGTTATTTATTTAAAAAATTATATTTTAACCGAAATTTATCAAACGGTCTAAGTAATAATTGTAATTTTCCCTGATTACTTGTAGGTTAGGGGCTTTTGAGCCATTACGCACCCCTATGGTACAGAAAATCCACCTACTTGTAATGACAGGTATGTTGCTGATGTTGACGGTGTTAGTGCCGCGGCAGCTCTCAGCGCAGGATTTTAGTGAGTGCCAACGGCTTGTAAAAGAACTTCTACCTATTTTCAACAAGTCATTCGAGGAAAATAATCCTGCGTTACTGCGCAACGAACAATACCAACGCGGTGTGCGCAATTTGCAGGCTGCTTATGCCGCCTACCACAAACAGGCCTTTCAACCTTCTGATTCCGTACAGCGCATGAACAACGAGGCGGTGATCCTCGCGCTTTCCGGCAATTACCAAAAAGCACTACACATTATGGAAGCGCTGGACCTGGCCGAACTCGATCCGTATTTGCATTATAACCGGGGCCTTTTTGCGATGCTGTCAGGCAAATTCGATACGGCGCGTAAGGATTTTCTTGACGCTCCCGGCGGTGCAGCGGCAACGGTGAATACGCTCGTCGCGCTCGGCAAGCAGAAACGCTACAATGAGGCGGCAACATATGCCACCGATAATTCGGCGAAAAACACCGGTGGTAAATGGAATTTCAACCTCGGCATGGTGCATAAATATGGAGGCAGGATGGAAGAGGCCGTAGATGAGCTCACGACGGCGATCCGCCAGAAGGACGAAATGGCTTATCGCCTGCAACGCGGCGACATCCTGATGCGTACCGGCAACGAGAAACGGGCAGTTAAGGATTTCGAGAAAGTCGCACGTACACACCCGAAAGCGCAGATACGCTATGCGAATGCGCTGCTTTCGCTTAATCAGTTCGGGATGGCGAAAGCCGTTTTTGAAAAATACCTCGAAACCGACGACCGTACATTTCGCGGCGATGCTTACCTCGGAATGGCGCATTCGTGCTATGGTCTGCAACAGACCAGCGAGGCACAGCGGTATTATAAGCTTGCATCGACCCTGAAACGCGAAACGCCCGCATTGCTTTCCGGGATCGCGAATACCCACCTTAGCAAGCGCGAGTATCAGACCGCATTTGCCCTTTTTGACAGGGTGATTAAAAAGGATTCCACCTATTTGCCTGCTTACCTAGGACGTGCAGTGGCTTATTACGGGCAAAGAAAATACGACCTCGCCCTAAAAGATTTCAAGAAAGGGGAAAAAGCACTGAATGAGGATAACAAGTTCTTTGCTGATCTTTTTGTTACGAAAGCTTTTTCGGAATACTACCTGAAAAAGACCGCTCAGGCACAAGAAGACTTCCAGAAGGCGATCAAACTCGATCCGATACGCTACGAAGCGCTGGCAGGACTGAGCAGCATTATGATCGACCAGAAACGATTTTCGGAGGCGGGGCAGTATCTGGCGAAAGCGCTGCAATATGAGCAGGGCTACGACCTGATGTGGAGCAACTACGGTAACCTCCTGCTGCATTTTGATATGTACAAAAAAGGCTATCAGGTATTTAAAAAGGCCATTTCGCTGAACCGGTCGAACGTGAATGCACAGAACGGCTGGGGTATCGTGCTGCTGGAAAACGATCAGCTTGATAAGTCGATGGCGGTATTTGATAGCCTTGTCCGTGAAAAGCCGGAGTTGCCGTTCCTGCATAACAACCACGGGATCGTACAGGCCTACATTGGCAACCGGCATTCCCAGAAACACCAGGTAAATGAAGCCAACGCCCGGTATGACGGCGCATTTGAGGATTTCAAACTCGCCATGGCGGCCGCACCTGCCCGGAAGTTCTATAATGTGAACCAGGGGAATGTGTACCGCTATATGGAACGATACGACGACGCGAAACTGAGCTATCAGACTTATCAGGACAAGAGTGCGCTGAACAACACGGCGGTTATGTATGCCGGCCAGGAGCGGCTCAAAGATGCGAAATACTATCTGGGCATCGCCATCCAGATCGACTCGCTGCATCGCGTTTTCCAGTACAATATGTCGGTGCTTGTAAAAGGTAAGCAGAAGGAAATCATGCGGCTTGTTGCGTCTTCTGATGAAAACAGCCCTTTCTCCGACATCGGTATTAAATACAGCCGCGATGGTTTTGTGACCATTTACCTGTACGACTATGAATACGACGTGCTGACTTTCCCGGGCCGCCATTACATGCCTTTGCCTGTGGCCGAGTACAAGGAAGACTATTTTATCCCCGAATATGATTTCAGACTTGTTCCCTACGAGAAAAAGAAAATAAATACCGAAAAGAAAAAGCATGTGCGGTATCGTAGCCAGAAGGTCAAAATGCCGGGCGGCAGGGGCAGGTCGGGGACGAAATGTCCTGTATTGTTCTAGAAGTTAACTGCGATTAAACAGCGCAAAAGGGCTGGTTTGAGCAATATTTTCTACGGACAACCGGAACAAATCCCCAATTGATGCAAGTGTCTCCACGATTTGTTGTGATGCCAGTTGCCGTAGGGCTTAAATTTCATTTGCAGGTTTTGTGAAGATATTCTTGACTTCTACAAAGCTTATGGGTTTATCGAGGAAAAAGTCAGCACCGTTCCTGAACGCCTCTTCTTTCAAGTTCGTCATGGCGCTCATCATCACCACTTTTGCACGTTTGCCTGGGTGTACGTCCCGTATTTGCCGGATTGCCTGTATACCCTTTCCGTCGGGTAAGTTGTTGTCTATGAATATCCAATCGGGACGCATATCCCGGACACAATCAATGCCTTCCATCAATGAAGCCACCACCCTGACGTTGCCGTCGGGTGTTTTAATATTCAATTGCCTGACTAGAAAATTGCGCATCAACACTCCCAAATCCCGTTCATCTTCAATAATAACAATTTTCATAGCACTGTGTGAGAAGTAAAAATTTCAGCCATCGGTAGCGGAGGTATTTTCCGGTAGTCAAAGCAATAACCCTGCCATCTCAGGGCCGCACGGACTATCACGGTTGGTACAGGATTTGCGGCGATTCCGGGTGAAACGAAATGATCCACATTAAAACAAGTGTGTTATGTCAACGAACAAAATCATTTTTGGAATAGTAACAGCGGCAGTGGCCGGTGCTGTTATTGGCTTATTGCTGGCACCGGAGGATAGTAAGAAAACAATCAAAAAACTGAAAAAGAAAACCAATGAGCTGGCGGGCGATCTGATAGCGGCATTGGAAAAAAGTAAGGCGAAAGCTGTCGATGCCGCCGACCAACTGAAAAAGGAGGGAGAGGCGTACGCGGAAGAATACGCAGACGCCGCCCGTGAACAGGTAGGAAACATTTGACAGGAATAGCTATGAAATCAAAAGGTGATCTGACGAAGTCGCAGAACAAAAAGGGAACCGCTTCCCAGACCGTCGACTATTTCAAGGACCTGATGGCGGCCGGCCCCGAAGGCATTGCTGGCCGGGGCGTGGAAGTAGGGTTAGGCGCCTTGTTGGGAAGAACCGCATTAAGGCGGCTTCCGATGCCGTTCAATCTGATCGCGCCGTTGCTGATCGAAAAAGTGATTATGAAGCACGGCGTGGAGCAAGGACGCGAATTGCTGCTCAAAGGCCTGTACTGGGTCAAGAGTGCGACCGACGAAAAACCTTTGCAGCCGGCATGACCCGGCCCGCATCAGATAGGAGACCCTCCCCGGCGGAGGGTTTCGTCGTTTATAGGGATAGGCAAGGGTTTTGCATTCTGTACTCTATGGTTTTCGTATGTTAAACGTCGTACCGACGGCAGGTTAACATCGGTGAAAGGAAACCCGGGATCCATTTGAAGATACGATATCTTTTGATTTTCAGCCAGATGAAGCAGTTGATGAGCAGGTGCTGCCGGAAGTAGCCTGGATACTCCGTCTTGTTATTGCGAGACTTCAAAAGCTGACCGGAGTGGCCTCGGAGGCGTTTTTGAATGGGGATTAGCTCTACATTCTGAATTATAATACTCAGTATGTGGAAATAACTACGCAATCTTCGGTAACGTACTTCTCCGTTGAGGCAAGATTGGATAAAGAGTCGTAAATTTAAAGCACCAAGAGAATGTAAATTTTACCCTTAGTTGCTATATGCAAAGACAGACGCAGACGCAGAGACAGACTTTAAAATACTCTCCCTTGCAAATTCAGATGCTGAATTTACTGCACCTGACTACAATGGAGCTTGAACAAAGGATTAAAGAAGAACTGGAAGAAAACCCTATACTGGAAGAGGGGAAGGAGGAGAGTACGTCGGAAGATGCGCCCGAAGAATTCGACGAATCGGATAGCTCGTCGGGTAATGAAGATAATTCCGTACAAGATTATTATGACTGGGACGAGTTTCGTGACGACGACATTCCGGATTATAAAACGTACGCAAATAACCAGTCGGCTGACAACGAATTATACACCCGCCCGATGGTGGAGGCCATTTCGTTCAGGGACGACCTCAAACAGCAGGTACACTTTCTGCAACTGGATGAACGCCAGCAACTGATCGCCGACTTCATCCTCGACTCGCTCGACGAGGACGGTTTTCTGAGAAGGGAAAGCGATGTGATTGCGGACGATATTTCATTTGCGAACAGCATGTTTATCGACACCGACGAAGTGAACACAATGCTGAAAATCATCCAACAGCTCGATCCGCCCGGGATAGCGGCCAGCGATTTGCGCGAATGCCTGCTTATCCAGCTCAATCGCATGGAAAACCAGAACGAGACCTGGAAATGGGCTTGCAAGATCGTTACGGATGCATTCGATGAGCTGGGTTCGCGGAACTACGACAAAATCATGCGGATTACCGGGCTGGACGAGGAGTCGCTCAAAAAGGCTATTCAGCTGATTACCACGCTCAATCCCAAACCGGCGTCAGGACTGCGGAACGATTCCATTGTGAACGAAAGCATCAAGCCCGACTTTATGCTCTGGTACACCGAGGACGGGGAGATCGAAGTACAGCTAACCTGGGGAAACAGCCCTGCATTGAAACTGAACAAGGTTTTTACCCAAATGGCGGAGCAGAAGCAGGATAAGGCCACCAACCAGTTTCTCAAAAACAAGATGAACTCGGCGAAGTGGTTCATCGACGCCATCAAACAGCGGGAAAACACGATGCTGAACACGCTGAAAGCCATCGTGAAGCTGCAATACGACTATTTTCAAACCGGCGATATCAAGAAGCTTCGCCCGATGATCCTTAAAGACGTGGCTGAGATCATCGACATGGATATTTCGACGGTGTCCCGCGTCACGACCAACAAATATGTGCAGACACCTTTCGGGATTGTGCTGTTGAAAGACCTTTTCACGGAAGGCGTTACGAATGAAGACGGTACGGAGGTTTCGAACCGGGAGATCCAAGAAGCCATCCGGGAGATTGTGAGTGAGGAAGACAAGCGCCACCCGTATAATGACCAACAAATTACAGACATGCTCGCCGAAAAAGGCTATTCCGTTGCCAGAAGGACGGTGGCCAAGTACCGCGAGCAATTAAATATACCTACCGCGAGGTTGAGAGTTACTATTTAAAGCAAACAAGTTAAGCCCTGATACCCGGCATGAAAAAAATAGTTGTTGTTGATGATGAAGCGGATATTTGCTTCCTTTTGAAGCGTTTTTTATCAAAAAATGATTTTATAGTAGAAACAGCCCAGAACGGCAAAGACGGGCTCGCATTGATAGAATCCATTTCACCCGACCTCGTCATGACCGATTTCAGACTCGGGGATATTACCGGGACCGAATTGCTGACGACCATTAAATCCAAACGTCCCAACGTGCCCGTCCTGATCATCACCGGTTATTCGGATATCAAAGTAGCGGTGAATGTGATGAAGTTGGGCGCATACGACTACATTACCAAGCCGCTGTTCCCCGACGAAATCCTGGTTACCGTGAAGAAGGCCATTGCCGACGCGGAGGCTTCCGAAAACGAGGAGCAGCAATACATAGCCCCGGCGTCGTCCGACGGCAATGGCGAGCCAGCGAAACCCACGCGCAAGAGCCAGCCACGCACCAGAGCGGGCTACGTGATGGGCAGCAGCGATGTTTCGGATAATCTCTTCCGCCAGGTCGACCTGGTGGCCCCTACGAATTTCAGTGTAATCATTTATGGCGAAAGCGGTTCCGGAAAGGAAGCTATCGCCCAGGAAATCCATAACCGATCGAAGCGTAAGGACATGCCGTTTGTGGCAATGGACTGCGGGGCCATTTCAAAAGAATTAGCGGGCAGCGAGTTATTCGGGCACGAAAAAGGTTCGTTTACAGGCGCGTTGCAGACCAAAATAGGTCATTTCGAGCTGGCGAACGGCGGTACACTGTTTCTGGATGAGGTGTCCAACCTGTCTTACGAAATACAGGTAGCGCTGCTGCGCGTGGTACAGGAGCGAAAAATGCGCCGTATCGGTGGGTCGAAGGAGATCGATCTGGATGTCCGCATTATCGTGGCGAGCAATGAGCGATTGCTCGATTCGGCGCGTAATGGCAAGTTCCGGGAAGACCTCTACTACCGTTTCAATGAGTTTACGATTGAAGTTCCTGCATTGCGGAACCGTAAAGACGATTTGATGCTTTTTGCCGGCGCGTTCCTTGAAACAACCAATGTGGAGCTCGGCAAGAATGTCAAGGGATTTTCGGAAGAAGTTAAAAACGATTTCCTGAACTACTCATGGCCCGGTAACCTGCGTGAGCTTAAAAACGTGATCAAGCGTGCGACGCTGCTTTCGGATGGTGAATTGATTGAAGAAAAGGCGTTGCCGTTCGAGATTGTGAATTACAAACGGCTGAAAGACCTGGATGACGAGCCTGCCCCGGCGGCAAGTTCGGGGGCGGCATCACTGCTATCGGATAGTGCGGAAGGTGATGACACCAAGCCAAGCCTTAAAACCGTAGCCAACGAGGCGGAATACGACATGATCATGCAGGTATTGCGGGATGTTAACTTCAATAAAAGCAAGGCGGCACGTTTGCTGAACATCGACCGGAAGACGCTTTATAACAAAATGAAACAATTCGACATCTGACAGCGGAACAGGAACGAGGGATGAATAGCAAACTGATCAGGGTATTGTTGGTGGACGACGACGAGGATGATTATTTCCTGACCCGTGAATATTTTCAGGATCTGGTCAACTGGAAATTCGATATTACCTGGTGTGCCACGTTCAAAGAGGCGGAAATCCAGATCAGAAACAACAAATTCGACCTGTACCTATTCGATTACCTCCTCGGAGAAAATACAGGTATCGACCTGATCGAGCTCGCCTGCAATTTCGAATGCGAGGAGCCGATCATCCTGCTCACGGGCAAAGGTGATACCAAGATTGCCGTCGAAGCATTGCGTCTCGGAGCGGCAGACTACCTGATCAAAAGCGAACTGGACGCAGAAAAATTGGAACGAAGTATCCGGTATGCATTGGAACGTACTTCGGTTTTGAAAGCACTGCGCCACAGCGAACGCCGCTACCGCCGGGTGTTCGAAGAATCAAATGATTTCTTGTTTATCAGCGATCTTGAAGGCAATATCATTGATTTTAATGAAGCTGCGAGCATTCTCACGGGCTATTCGGGCGACCAGTTGAAGGAGAAGAAAATTACTGAACTGGTGGACGATCCCTTGTTCGCAGCGCGCTGGAAAGACATCGCCGACCAGCCTATTCATGACCATGAAGTGCGCTTGCTGACCAAAGACGCCGATAAGAAGTACTGCCTGTTTTCCGCATCGGTGGAGGTGG
Organism: Dyadobacter sp.; assembly: GCA_035565435.1. GTDB lineage: Bacteria > Bacteroidota > Bacteroidia > Cytophagales > Spirosomataceae > Dyadobacter. Next base: position 7,785 of record DATMSL010000438.1, read on the forward strand.
ACGACGACCATCCCTATATCCAGGGCAGGTTGCACGATATGACCGCCCGGAAGCAGTCGGAAAAGGAAAGATTGTTTTCTGAAAAAATGGCCGTGACCGGCAGGCTCGTGCGCATGCTCGCACATGAAGTACGCAACCCGCTCACGAACGTGAACCTTTCGGCAGAGCAGCTGGAAATGGAGTTGGCCGATGAGGACCACAAATTCTACACACAAATTATCAAGCGGAACTGCACGCGCATTAATGACCTCATTACCCAGCTGTTGCAGCCGTCTTCTTCGGAGGATATCGAACTGGTAGAGAGTTCGGTACATTCGGTATTGAGCCAGGCCATCAGTGCCGCGCTCGATCGTGTACAGCTCAAAAGGATTCAGATTGTCAATGAATTTGCCGACGAAGAACTTGCGCTGCCGCTCGACCGGGTTTCGCTGCAAATGGCTTTCCTGAATCTCATTACCAATGCGATCGAAGCCATGGAAGAGGATCGGGGAATACTCCGGATCGCAACGAGAAACCATGGCGACCACATCCAGGTGGTGTTTGTCGACAATGGCTCGGGGATCAGTGAAGAGCATATGGACAAGATATTCGAACCCTATTTTACGGGAAAAAACAATGGAATGGGCATCGGATTATCTACTACGATGAGCATTATCCATGCCCACCACGGACGTATTGAAGTGAAGTCGGAATTAGGCGTGGGCACTACTTTTACCATCAGTTTCCAGACCGGCAAGTAATTGCTCCCAGCTGTGTCAGCGGGGCAATTTTCATGCAACGATCAGGCTTGAGCGCGCGTAAGGAGAGAAAAAAGGAGCACTTCTATGAAACCTGTTTTTACGATCCTCTTCTTTGCCGCGTTTTTTCAGGTCCGGGCTCAGGATACGGACTACTACCGCAAAAGCTACACGAGGCCCATTGGCGCCAAGCCTTATAATACCGAATCGTTTCTCAAAAAATTTGGTGATGTGAAGGTCCACGACCGCTGGTATGTGGGCGTGAGCGGTTTTGTACGGAACGACAAGAACACAATCGACAACGATTTTGACGAATTGATAGGGACCGAGTCACCTACGGTTTCGGCCTGGGGAGTTACCGCGGGGTGGATTTTCAAAGAACAATGGAATGTAGAGCTGGAATACGACCGTTCGGCCATTCATAATGCGCTAATGATCTACGGTGATAATCCGTTGAAATACCAGATGGAAAATGATAAAAACAGCCTGATTGTACGCGGGAAAATGCGGCTGCTTTGGGGTAAACCTTCTGTTCGGAAATCGGCATTTTGGATCAGCGCAGGCGCTGGCCTTGTACCTAATTCAGGTAAAGCAAAAGACTATATGGAATTTTCGGGCTACCGGGAAAAAGGACGCCGGCAGGGATTGGACACATTATTTATGTCGAGTGACACACGCATTGCCAAATCCATGACGGGCCTTGTGGAAGCGTCGGCCGAGTATGTGATCAAGGTTGCGAAATCGATTGATATGTCGCTTTTTGCCCGTAAACAGTGGGGTATGGGCAATTCTCTAACAACTGATTTAATATACAAAGTGAATGGTGTGGAAACAGAGCGAGCACGGATTGAAGGCGACGGCTCGGGCTGGAACTTCGGGATTTCACTCCGCTATGTGTTCCATATTGGCTATGATTTCTCCAATCTGAACCAGGGTAGTGGGAAAATATGAGCTGAACTGTGTCCTGCTGAGCAAGGGGTTTATGGCGCTAA
>DATMSL010000439.1:0-26426 GCA_035565435.1 Dyadobacter sp.
GAGATCGCTTACGAGCTCGGCTTCGAGGACGCCAACCATTTCAGCAAGTTTTTCAAGAAGCAGACCGGGCAGTCACCAACCGATTTCAAAAAACTCAACCCGCTTGTCTGAAAGTTCGAAAGGGCTGTGACAGGCTGTTTAAGAATCCGCAAAATCTGCAATCGGGAAAAGCAGACCATTCTTCGGGCAATTTAGCCATTCTTCCCCGGGTAAATTCGCCGGACCTTTGGAATATCAAAACTGATCACAAAATCAAACTTCCAAAGACAATGAAAACGTTCAACATCCCCGCCCGCGAAACAGTATCAGCCAATAACCAGGCACTATTTGATAACCTGACCAAAGTAGCGGGCAAAGTGCCTAACCTTTACGCTGCGCTGGCTAACTCGGACTACGCATTGGCTAATTACCTGACATTACAAAACGGCAAAACATCGCTTCGCGCGAAAGAACGTGAGGTGATCAACCTGGTGGTGAGCCAGGTCAATGAATGTCTGTACTGTTTGAGCGCCCATACGGCCATTGCCAAATTGCAGGGTTTTTCCGAAGAGCAGATCAATGAGATCCGCAAAGCCCAGATTACTTTCGATGGCAAACTGGATGCATTGGCGAAACTGGTGAAAGCAATTACGGAAAATAAAGGCCATGCCGCCCCCGAGCTGCTGGACGCATTCTACCAGGCCGGGTATAATGAGGGGAGCCTGGCCGACGTGGTCATCGGGGTAGGGGACAAAATCATCACCAATTACCTGTTCGCCCTTACCCAGGTGCCCATTGATTTTCCGGTTGCACCTCAGATCTGATGGTGCGCAGTAAGTGCAGGCATAACTGATCTTCATAAAGCAGCATCCGCGGAAGGGCAAGTTGCCTTTTCGCGGATGCTGCGCGTTAGTCCCGCAAGTGCGCAAATGTCTTCTGGATATCACCGATTACCGCCTGAGGGTTCTCGTGATACCCGAAATGTCCGCCTTTCTGATGGGCTTCCAGGTAATGCAGGTTGTACCAACCTGCTTTCGGCCCGTTTTTGAACGCTTCAATGCGCTGGGCAGTGCTGACGCCTGCCGGGTTTTCCCCACCCAGGAAAGTGATACCGGTAGGGGCCTGCACGATGGGCAATCCGGCGTGCGAAGGTTGCCACGGGTAGCGGACGCTATCAGCATAGAACCGCATGGAAGATGCTACCGTGCCTGTCATATAATAGAGCATTGCATTAGTAATCATGTGCTCACGGGAGAACACCGATTCGAGATCCTGGTTTTCGAGCTGCGCCCAGCTTCGCCAGCGTTCGAGCAACCAGGCCAGAAGTCCGGTGGGGGAATCTTGCAGGCCGTAGGCGAGCGTCTGCGGGTCAAGGATATGGACGGCATAGTGGCTGGCAAAAACCTTCATGCGGTCAAGGCTCTGCCGGCGAATTTCGGGTGGCGTATTTTCTGCCACTTTGTGGCTGGCCAACACGTCCCATGGCCTGTCGTTATTGAACTGGTCCAAAGCCATCGTATGCATTAAATGAATTCCGTACAGGCTCCGCGCATACTTGTGGCCGAGCTGGGAGGTGACCAGGGCGCCCCAGTCGCCGCCGCTGGCGGCATAGCGCGCGTAGCCCAAAATTTCGGTCATCAATTTTTGCCAAAGGTCGGCCGTGCGCCAGAAATTTATGCCCGCCGGGGCAGGGTTCGAAAAGCCGTAACCCGGCAGCGACGGCACAATTACATCGAATGCATCGTCACTGCTAAATCCATACGCAGCCGGGTCGGTAAGCTGCCCAATCACCCTTTGCATATCCCAGAACGACCACGGCCAGCCGTGGGTGAGAATGATTGGGATCGTCTTGTTGCCAATCCCCTTTTTGTAAAGAAAATGAATAGGGATGCCGTCGATCGGCACACGGTAATGCGAATAGGTATTGATTTGCTGTTCAACCGACCGCCAATCAAAGTCTGTCAGCCAGTAGTTGACCAGCTCTTTCAGGTACGACTGATTTACGCCATACCGCCAGTCGGCATTGTCACTGTCGCCCGGCCAGTTGGTGGCTATCAACCGCCGGCGAAGTTCTCTTAACTCCCTTTCGGGAAATGACAATTCAAAACGGTAACGTTCAAGGCTGCTTTCGGAAGGGGAGTGCATATTCCAATGAAGTAAAGTTTAAGTTTTTGGAGAATGCAAATACAATACCCGGTATCCCACGGCTATTACGTAATTATAACAAAAGTATCACAGCGACCTTGCATGCTGTTTTATTTTTAAACTTTGCAGGCACTACCACAGATCAAATGGCAAACAGTTGTTATATAGAATCTTGCTCGGAGCGTCTGATGCGCCAATTATCAGTGTTGTTCTTGATATCATGCCTGCTTGTTCTGGGTAGTTGTCCACTTCGTAAAGTGGTCCATCATATCACCACAGGCTCAAACCAAGCGGATTACTTCGGTAAAGTGAGGCATGTGGCATCAACTGTATGCAACGGCAAACTTGATGTTACCGGTACAAGAGCAGCTACGGATATGCCGGCAAGCGGCAACGATGTTAGCGAAATACCCGCTCTCTTTCCAATCACCAATTCAATATGTAGATTGCCGTTTCCTGAGAAGGGCTTTGTGTTCCTACGTAAAATTTCAACCCTCTATGCCGACGCAATTCCGATCTACCTGAGAATCCGCGTCCTTCTGATTTGATACCGTGTTTTTCTCTGATTCAATTTCAAGCGCGTCCTTTTGGACGACGATGACCTATTAGGGTTTGACAATCATTTGAATAACAAAATCAATCAGAAACATATCATGATCACTCAAATTTTTTCGATATCAAAAAAGCATTACGGGCAATGGGCACCATTGCTCCTTCGGCTAATCATAGGCTTTGGCTTTCTGGCACATGGTTGGGCGAAATTGAGTAAAGGTTCTCCCGCGGGCTTTGAAAAACTACTGACCCAACTCGGCGTTCCATTTCCCCATATCACTTCCTGGATTGCTTCACTGGTTGAAATTATTGGTGGAATATTCGTATTGATCGGATTCTCGATCAGTATTACAGCTGTTCCCCTTATCTGCACCATGCTTTTCGCGATGTTCTCTATCCACATTAACTATGGATTCAGCTCTGTAAGAACAATAGGATTAACGCCGCAAGGTCCGTTATTCGGTCCTCCCGGATACGAGATCAATTTATTATATATCGCGGGGTTGATCTCCCTGATTCTAACCGGGGCCGGGGTCCATTCGATTGATTCGATGTTGATCACCAAACGTAATGCTGCGAACGGATCGAAACCCTAAAAATTATCGGCAAGTAACTCACAGCCTGAACAAGTAATTTTTGAACTAAGGCTAGTGTTCATAGGTCGATCCGGCATTGCCCAGTTAGTTCCCGTTAAAATGGTGTAGCCTAAACGGCCTATGTCGTTTTGACGGGATTTAAATATTTAGTGTCCATCCATTGAACGTGGTCTGGTATAACCGGAGGTTATAGTCGTCACGCTCAAATTTATCCGGTCGTTAAAGCGTACAATCAAGAGAATTTCTGAAAATGCTGATTCTGCGCTTTTTCACCTAATTATTGGTTCAGTTTTGCCTCTGATAGTACCGTTAAACTGTAATTACGGCTGTGCCATTGTGGAATTGCTCAGTATAAAAAGATCAAATATGATGCTGCTTCTCAGGCGTCATGCGGCGATTTAAACGTCTCTATCACAGGTGGCGGCGTCCAAATCTGTATATCAGCTGCCGTCAGAATGGGCCATGATGAACTGACGCCGCCGACTGCCGGTACTGCATGCTCGAAACCCACCCAGCTGATTTGATAATGCCGGATCACGTACGAACAGAGGATGCAAGGCTCGTGGGTGGTATACATCGCGCAGCCGGTAAGTTTGTCGGTGCCGAGGCGTTTCAATGCATCACGGATAGCTTCCACTTCCGCATGTCGGGTGATGTCATTGTCGGGGCGCGTGGCTTCGATGCCCTCGCCTACGATGACGCCGTCGCGCACGATGAGTGCGCCGACGGGCGTGTTACCCGATTGGCCGGCCTCCAATGCCAGCTCGTGACAGCGTTGTAAAAATCTTCGGTGTTCGTCCATTTGTCTATAAATCAAGCACCAGATCGGTTTCAGGCCGTGCGCAGCAAAGCAGAATTTCACCCTCGAACGGGTCGCCGAATGGTTCCGGGTCGTGAGTTACTGTTCCTGAAATTATCCTTGTGCTGCAACTCATGCAAGTACCTTCCCTGCAACTGCTTGGCGGGTAAATGTCGTGTTTTTCGAGCAAATTCAGCAGGTTTCCGTATCCATCGGCCCAGGAAAATGACCGGCCAGATTGCGTGAGTGAGATTGTCGGGACCGCACCGGCCAGGTCTTCTTCGATAAAAATCGGCGCTGTTTTCTGATCTGGTAAAACAGTGTTGTCATTTCCACTAAAATAAGTACAAAACAACCGGGAATCAGCAACGCCCGAGGACCGCAGTCCATCAGCAAGTGTTTTGACAAAAGATTCGGGGCCGCAAATGTAAAAGTCGCTATTGGCAGGGGATGAATTTTGTTTGAGAAAATCCAGGTCTATCCGACCGAACGCGTCATAGTCAACCCCAATGATTTCGGACAGCGACGGCTGGCTATGGTGGATCGACACCCGTATGTGCGCCTGCGTGCGGGCCAGCGATCGCAGCCACCCGAGCATCGGCTGCTCGCCCGCATTCCTGCTTCCGTGCACAAACCAAACCTGCCGGGGATCGGGCTCTTCGGCAATGGCTTCGAGCATGCTGAGCATAGGCGTAATGCCTACACCGGCGCTGAGAAGCACGACCGGCCGTCGTGAGTCTTTTTGTAATGCAAACCCGCCAAGAGGTTCGCTGATCCAGATTGTATCGCCAATATCAACATGATCATGCAAGAACGACGATGCAATACCGGGCTGATCCGGTGTGCCCTCGCGCTTTACGGTAATGCGGTAAAGGTTCTGGCCAGGCACGCCTGATAAGGTGTAAGAACGTTGAACCGGCCCGGCTTGCCCGGGTATTTGCAGCCGGACGATAATGTGCTGCCCCGGCAGATAATGCGCAAGGCGATCGCCATCGGCGGGTTTGAGGTAAAATGACCAGATCGTCTGGCTTTCCTGAACTTTATCGATGACCTGAACGGGCTTGAACATGAATGCTAAACGTTAAATGGGGAATAATCCAGAAAGGTCCAGTTGAGTCCGGCCAGGCTTGCCTGCCTTCGCCAGCTGTGTAAATGAAACTGCCAGTAGCGACCGGTACCGCCTGTGGTGTCGTCTTCGTCGGGCCCGGTAAAGTCCAGTTCGGCATGGCCGGTAAGTTGCAGGGTTTCGCCGGATTTGAAATCTACGAAAAGCAACGCGGCGCGGGGATTGATCGTGAAATTGCCGAGCGAATTGAACATGCTGTTGCCGTTGTAATCGGGGATGCGGAGCGTGCGCTCGTCGAGGATTTGTACAAAACCCGGGTTGCCGCCCCGGTGGCCGACATCGATGTGGTCGTCGTCGTGGCCGCTGCCGACAAACAGGGTGTCGGCGCTGGTAATCCAGCTTTTTAATGCATCGGTGAAATGCCCGCCGGTTTCGGTGGCTGCATGGGCCTGCCGTGTGGCTGCGGTCACTGCTACTTCGCGCCGCTGAATGTAGCGTGGGCAAAGCGGGAAGCATTCCTGCACGTGCACTTGCAAACCGGTACCGTCAGGCGCAAACATCACCGGGCCGTTCACTTTCAACCGCCTGCGCGTGGCCAGCTCGATGAACAGCAGGCCCACGCTGGGGTGCCCCGGCCACATTGGACCAGAAAATATCATTTTCAGCCGACACCAGATGTTCCGTATGCAGCTGCACCGCTTGCGGCGATTCGGCCTGCACAAAACCGGGCTGGCCTGCCAGCATCGATACCCAGATGTTTTGCTCCTGATCCAGGCTCGCGGCGAGCACGAAAGGCTGTTTATCGACAAATTTCAATGCGCCGTTGGGAATCTTGTCGGCAATGAGCCGGCCGTTCCGACTGGCGATCTGCGACTCGCCGGCCAGGGCCTGGACTTTCAGCTCACCGGGGTGAAATGGGTTGTTTTCCATGTTCAGCGTAGGGAAATGCGGCCGCAATTACCAGCGGCCGCAGGTTTCGGAGTTAGAATGTAATGATCTGATAGCCTTCTTCTTGCAGCTGCACAAAGCTGGGCAGGCCGGAAGTGCCGGGAATGGCATTGGTCGAAATAAGGTCGTAGCCGGTGGTATCCGCGCTGAAGACGTTGGCGCAGCCGCAGGAAACGCCCTGCACTTTGTCTTTCACAGCTTCGAACAAGCCATAAAACGGACTGTCTGCTTTTTCGAGCAATGCCGGCCAGCGGGTACCTGCGCCCTGGAAGAGGATCGTCACTTCCTGGTTTGCCTGTTTAAAATCGTAAGCCGCCGCCAGCGCATTGAACAGTTTGCCGTTGGCATCGTCGGAATTGGAGTTAGGATCTGAAAGAATAATCAGGGCCGTTTTTGCATCATTTTTCATTGTACTTGATTGATTTAAACTTTAAAAATTAAACTTATAATTTACCGAACGATCGGTAAAAATTTTAAAAAAAAATATATGTTAAAAATGAGTCTTCATGAATTTGGCGCGCATTTCGGCTAACATGGCTTTGAACATCGAGGGTTGCCCAAGCGAGCGCTGCACGATGAGCGTTCCCTGGATTTTCACCATGAGTTCATGGGCCAGCTGCTGCGCCTGTTGCTCATTGTGGCCGAATTCGAGGGCCAGGTGTTTGAAAGAGCGGATCAACGTTTCGAAAATCGCGCCGATTTCTTTCTGAAAAAGGTTTGCCGCCGAGCCATGCGACAATGCCCGGAGAATGCAGTCGAGGCGGCCACCATCGTAGAGCTCGTCGATAGCCTTCAATGCAGTATCCAGCCGGTCTTCCGGCGTGCTATCCGAGACAACGAGCACATCGGCAATTTTGCTTTTGGCCCAGGTAGCAACATAACGGAGCACGGCGTGTGCCATCTCTTCTTTGCCCTGCGGGAAGCGGTGGTAGAGGCTGGCTTTCTTCAACTGCGTCGCTTCCGCAAGCGTGGCCATACTCGCACCATCGTAACCGGACGACCGGAATACTTCCATCAGTTTGTCGATAACGACATCGTGTTCAACTTTTGCGTAAGCCATGTATTCTGAGTGTTTCAAATACCGAACGATCGGTAAAGAAAATTAGTTCAGTAATGGGAGAAAAATTTTTATGGAACTTACAGACTATCCCGACCGTTTGGTAAAATTAATGTATCAAACCAGCTGTGCGATCCATGAACAATACCCGCCATTGCAGCGTCATCATCAAAGAGACTCCCGCCGTTCTTTCCTGGGACGATGAGATCCATTTAAGGCACCATATGCATTTCGAGGACATTCCTGCTACGCTGACCAGTGTGCATATGAATATGATCAGCATTGTCATTAACGGGCAAAAGGAGATCACCAGCGGCGAATGCACCACTACCGTTACCGCCGGAGCGGGGTTTAGCCTGAAAAAGGGGACTTACCGGATCGCGGAGAAAGTGGTCGATCCCGCTGTGGGCTATGATGAGATTACCATTCTCTTTTCCGACGAATGGCTCCGCGCCCAGGCTGGAAACATATTTGCTTGCACCAGCCTCGCACAGCCCGACGAACCGGAACAGAACATTCCCGGCGTAGCATTACTCCCGGCCGACGATCTGACGGCCGCACTAACCTTGCAGCTCAAAGCCTGCATTACCGGCAATGCCGATCCCGAGCGCAAACGGTTTCTTTTACCCGCCAAGATCACCGAACTGTTCCAGATCCTGATCTCCGCGCCGGAGGGGCATTTGCTTGAAAAACAGCTCCGCAGCATCGATAGTTTTTTCTCCCCGGACCTCGTGTTGTTAATGCAAAACCATTACAAGGAAAATATGTCGCTGGAACAATACGCTTCCCTGGCCTATTGCAGCCTTTCGACATTCAAACGCAAGTTTCAGCAGACCTTTAAAATGAACCCCGGAAAATGGATCATGCAGCGGAGGCTCGAAACGGCTTACGAGCTGCTGCAAAGCTCCGAAAAGAACGTGACCGAGATCGCCTACGAGGTCGGTTTTGAAACGCCTGCCCATTTTATTGCTTCTTTTAAACAGAAATACAGCAGCACGCCCAAGCAGTTGCAGCAGCGGTTTTGACCCTTTTTAGCTTGAACTTTACAGGACATTTTTTGGACTTCTCGTGAAATAGCCCCTCCTCCAAAGGGGCTAATTTTGTTTCATCAAACAATCAGCAAGATGCGTTATGAAAATGTTCTATTTCACGGACCCGATGTGTTCGTGGTGTTATGGATTTAGTCCGGTTTTGAAAAAGCTGAAAGAAAATTACCCGGATATCGATCTTCAAATTGTCTCCGGCGGATTCTCCCCCGGCAGCCGGCAAACGGTCACCGAAGAGTACCGCGACTTTCTCGAATACCATTGGCGGAATGTCACGGCCCGCAGCGGCCAGCCGTTCGATCATTCGATGAAGTTCGTTTCTGACACGTTCCATTATGATACCGAGCCGTCGAGCAGGGCGCTGGCGGTTGTGCAAAAGCTGCTGCCCGATTGGGACTTTGAATTCCTGAGCCTGATGCAAACTTCGTTTTACGTGAAGGGTAAGGACATTACCAATGACCAGGTCCTGGCAGAAATCGCCGCGGAACTCGGCATTGAAAAGCAGGTATTTCTCGAAAGTTTTCACTCCGAAGAAATGAAACGTCGCACGATTCAGGGCTTTGATTTCAGCCGGCAGCTGGGCGTGCAGGGTTTCCCGACGCTGCTTACGTTGGAAAATGCGTCGGTGAAAGTGGTTACCCGCGGGTTTCAGTCGTATGAAAATATGAAAATCATCATCGACGGGCTGTTCAGGAAAATGGCGGCTTCCGCGGCCGGACAGGAACCTGCGTGCACGGACGACTCCTGCACGTGCTAGCAGCCGGAAATGATGAAATCGTTTTCTTCATTCATCCTCGGGCTCAGCGAAAACCTGAAAAAGCCGCTGCCTGGTGAAGTTGCGCACCGGACCATGGAAGCATCGTCGGCCGGATACCTGGGCATAGTGCCGGACGCTGCTACCCGAAGAAGCGCGGTATTGATCCTGCTGTATCCATTTCGGGACGAGATATGTTTTGCATTGATTCTGCGGACCGCATACGATGGGGTGCATTCCGGGCAGGTGGCATTCCCCGGCGGCAGGTATGAGCCTATGGACGAAGATTTGATCCACACGGCGTTACGCGAGGCGAAAGAGGAGATAGGGGTAAAGCCTAATGTGGTCAACATCCTGGGTACGCTCACGGAAATCTATATTGCGCCCAGCAATTTCCTGGTCCTGCCCGTCGTAGCCTGCATTCCATACCGCCCCGACTTTTTGCCCGACACCCGCGAAGTGGAGGCCGTTCTGGAAGTGAAACTGGATCATTTTCTCGATCCGAACACCCTGGGCGCCAGCGAAATCGAGATTCCCGGCGACTTCGTGTCCACCCCGCATTACGATGTGCAGGGCCATCCCGTTTGGGGAGCCACTGCGAAGATGATCAGCGAACTGCTCATGATTGTGAAGGGTAGTGCGCCGGAAAAGCACGGCGTATAATGGCAAGCGTCATTGTTATTTCAATTTAATTTTAAGCAAAATGTCTATTTCTGATCTTTTTCAGCCACTCACGCTGCTGCATGGGCCGCCTATGCGTAACCGATTCATGCTAGCGCCGCTTACCAACCAGCAAAGCGGCTACGACGGCACGGCTTCTGAATACGACCATCAATGGATGGAGCAGCTCGCCCAAGGCGGCTACGCACTGATCCAAACCTGCGCGACGACCGTGGAAGCGGGCGGCATCGCATTCGCGCGTCAGCTGGGCATTCATAGCGATGCGCATTTGCCCGGTCTTACGCGCATCGCAAACACAATAAGGGAAGGCGGCGGTCTGTCGGCCGTACAACTGCACCACGCCGGGCACCGTGCCAACCCGATTTTGGGCGGTATACCGGCGCCCGCGTCGAGCTATACCGTGCCGGGCGTGCGGGCAATCCCGACCGAAGTGGTGGAGCGGATCCGCGACTCATTCATCACAGCCGCCAAACGCGCACAAATGGCCGGGTTCGACGGCGTGGCCGTACACGGCGCGTTTGGATGGATACTTTCCGAGTTCCTTTCCCCCGAGCTGAACGACCGCCGTGACCGCTACGGCGGCAGCATGGAAAACCGGGCACGCCTCACAATGGAGGTGATCGAAGGCATTCGCCGCGCCTGCGGGCCGGATTTTCAGATCGGCTGGCGACTGTCAATCGAACGGTACGGGTTGCAGCTGGACGAGCTGCGCGAGCTTACCGCCGAGATTTTCAACCGCGAACTGATTGATTTCCTGGATCTCGCATTATGGGATTCGGCCCAAGTCGTGCGGGAAGGCACATTCCGGGGCAAGAGCATGCTCAGCGTTTTCACCAGCCTCCCGCGCAAGGGCGTACGCGTGGGCGCTGCCGGGAAGATCATGAGTGCGCACCGGGCTGCACGGCTACTGGACGAAGGGTGCGATTTCGTGCTCATTGCCCGGGCCGGCATTCTCCAACGAGACTTCCCCTTGCAGGTAATGGCCGATCCAAGGTATGAAAGCCCTACACTGCCCGTAACGGCCGCATACCTGCGCCGCGGCGGATTGAGCGAGCGCTTTATCAACCACCTGCGCGGATGGCCGAGCTTCGTGCTGCCCGGCTCGCTTTGAATGCAGCCATGTACCACAACTAATGAAATCTTAAATACGAATACTATGAATACGATCACATTACATGCGCCTGACATGGTCAAAATGCGCATGAACCAGGTTTTGTACCTCATTGCAGTTTCTTCCATGACGGCTTTAATGCTGGCCTGCCAGTCGGCTGCGGATAAGCCTGCGGCTGCCACGCCGCCGCCCGTGCTGCCGGTCGTCCAGGTCAGCGGCAGTTCCGCAACCACATTCGTTGAATACCCGGCCTCCATCCAGGGCGCAGCCGACATTGACGTTCGCCCGCAGGTGAGCGGGTATTTGCAGCATACATTCGTGGATGAAGGCGCATATGTTAAGGCTGGACAAATATTGTTTCAGATTGATCCGCAGCCTTTTAAAGAAGCGCTGAACAATGCGAACGCCAGCCTGCGTGCGGCAGAGGCAGCCGTGCTGAATGCGCAGCTGGAAGTAGAAAAGCTGACGCCGCTCGTAGAGAACAAGGTTGTTTCGGATTTTCAACTGAAAACGGCTAAGACCGCCTACCAGATTGCCCAGGCCAATGCCGAGCAGGCGCGGGCCAGTGTGGCGTCGGCGGCGATCAATTTAAGTTATACCAATATCCGCGCGAAAGTGAGCGGCTACATCGGCCGCATCCCTAAAAAGCAGGGGAGCCTTGTTTCTCCCGGCGACCAGGCGGCATTGACGCAGCTTTCGGACATCCACGAAGTGCGGGCGTACTTCGCCCTGGCCGAGAATGATTTCAATGCATTCAATAACCATTATCCTGGTAAAACGCCTGCGGAGCGGATCAAAAACCTGCCTGACGTGGAGCTGCTGCTGTCTGATCATGCCGCTTATCCGTTCAAAGGCAAGATTGACATGATCGACGGCCAGTTTGATAAAAATACCGGCGCGATCACGCTACGCGCCAGTTTCGCGAATGCCAATTCGGTGCTCCGCTCGGGGAATACGGGCAAAATCCGGCTTGGTTTACAGCATAGCGACGCGGTGCTGGTGCCGCAATCGGCGACGTTCGAGATGCAGGACAAGGTTTTTGTTTTTGCATTAAATAATCAAAACAAAGTGACCAAAACGCCCATTACTGTGATCGGTAAAAGCGGCAGCCATTACCTGATTAAAGAAGGTGTGCGACCGGGCGATCAGATCGTGCTCAGCGGATTTGACCGGTTGCAGGACGGACAGGTGATCAAGCCACAGATCGTGGCCGGCCAGCCCGCCGAATTAGTGAGTAAAAATTAAGTATTACAGCCATGTTCAAGATATTCATTCAAAGGCCGGTACTGGCCACCGTGATCTCGATCATCCTGGTGATCCTCGGGGTGATCAGCCTGATCAAACTGCCCGTGCAGCAATTTCCCGACATTGCGCCGCCATCCGTGATGGTGAGCGCCTTATACCCCGGCGCCAATGCCGAAACGGTGCTGCGATCGGTGGCGCCCTCGCTCGAAGAATCCATTAACGGGGTCGAAAATATGACCTATATGAGCTCCACGGCTAGTAACGACGGCACGCTGTCCATTTCGGTTTATTTCAAATTGGGCACCGACCCCGACCAGGCGGCGATCAACGTGCAAAACCGGGTGTCGCAGGCATTGAGCCATTTACCGGGCGAGGTGGTGCAGCAGGGGATTACCACCTCTAAACAGCACGTAACTTTCATGATGGGTATCGGCCTTTTCACCGAAGACGAAGCCCGCTACGACCCGACATTTGTCGGAAACTACGCAGAAATCAACATTATCCCAGAGCTGAAACGCATTCCGGGCGTCGGTTTAGCGAGCTTGTACGGTGGCCAGAAGGACTACTCAATGCGTGTGTGGCTTAACCCGACCCAGATGAGCAACTACCAGGTCACCACCGCGGAAGTGATGAAGGCTATTCAGGACAAAAGCCTGGAAGCTGCGCCGGGAAAATTCGGTCAGCATAGCCAGGAAGTCTTTGAGTATGTTATTAAATATAAGGGCAAACTGACCAAGCCCGACGAATACGAAAACATCGCGATCCGCTCGAATGCAGATGGCTCGGTATTGCGACTGAAAGACGTGGTCAGGGTGGAGTTGGGCGCATTTTCGTATAACAGCTCCACGCGATTGAGCGGCAAGAAAGGGGTAGTGATCGGTATCCTGCAACTCTCCGGCGCCAACTCGAACGAGACGCAGATCGCAGTCCGCAAGGCGATGGAAAAGGCGTCGAAGGCATTTCCGGCGGGCATTAAGCATGAAATATTTTTCAGTACCAAAACGGCATTGGATGAGTCCATTGCGCAGGTGGAGCACACGCTCATCGAGGCGTTTATCCTGGTGTTTATCGTCGTGTTTTTGTTCCTGCAAGATTTCCGCTCGACCTTGATTCCCGCCATCGCCGTTCCGGTGGCCATTTTGGGTACCTTCTTTTTTATGCAGCTTTTTGGTTTTTCCATTAACCTGCTCACACTCTTTGCATTGATCCTGGCGATCGGTATTGTAGTGGATGATGCCATTGTAGTGGTAGAGGCGGTGCATGCCAAAATGGAGCACAAGCACCTGGGTCCCAAAGCGGCGACCCATGAGGCGATGCATGAAATTTCAGGCGCCATTATTTCCATTACGCTCGTCATGGCCGCCGTATTCGTGCCGGTGGGTTCGATGGAGGGCTCTACGGGGCTCTTCTACCGGCAGTTTGCGTTTACGATGGCTATCGCGATTGTGATTTCAGCCATTAATGCGCTCACGCTCAGTCCCGCATTGGCCGCATTGTTCCTGAAAGAAATCCATACAAATGCGCCCGGCACCGGAGGAGAAGCAGGGGCGAAGAGAGGTTTTAAAGAAAAATTCTTCATCGGGTTCGATAGCAGTTTCAATGCATTGACGGGTCGCTATGTAGGCGGATTGAAATTCCTGATCCGTCACAAATGGCTCAGCATGAGCGGCCTTGCACTGGTAGCGGCAGCGACTGTATTCATGGTCAAATCCACGCCTTCGGCATTCATACCCACCGAAGACCAGGGGTTTATCGCCATTGCCGTAAATACGCCTTCGGGAACTACGCTGGATGTGACGCAGAAAGTGATGAGCCAGGCCGAAACGACCGTGAAGGGCCTTGACGCCACGCGATTTGTGACGGCCATTTCCGGTTTTGACGTGCTTACCAACTCCATGAGCCCCAACAAAGGCATTATTTACGCATTATTAAAACCCAATAAGCAGCGCGGCGATATTAAGAACCTGGATGCCGTGATGGACAATGTACGCAGCAAACTGGGCGGCATTACCGGTGCCAACTTCTTCGTGTTCAGCTTTCCGACCGTGCCCGGTTTCAGCAATGTGGAAGCCCTGGATTTGGTGTTACAAGATAAAACCGGCGGTAAGCTCGATAAATTCAGCACCATATCGCAGCAGTTTATTGCCGAGCTTTCCAAGCGCCCGGAAATAGCGGCAGCATTCACAAGCTTCAAGGCCGATTACCCGCAGCTGCAACTGGACATCGACGACGATAAAGCCGACCAGCTCGGTGTAAGCGTGAAAGACATTCTCGAAACCATGCAGGCCTATTTCGGCAGCGCCCAGGCATCGGATTTCAACCGTTTTGGCAAGTACTATCGCGTGGTAGTGCAGGCCGATGTGCAGGATCGCGCCGACCCGTCGGCCATAGACCGGGTGTTTGTCAAAAACAAAACCGGAGAAATGGTGCCGATCAACACGCTCGTGAAACTGAGCCGGATTTACGGTTCGGAGACGGTTTCGAGGTATAATATGTTCAATTCCATTTCCGTGAATGCAATTCCCAAAGCCGGTTTCAGCTCCGGGGCGGCGATTAAGGCGGTGGAAGAAGTGGCGGCAAAGCAACTCCCTGCCGGTTATACCTACGAATTTTCCGGGCAGACACGTGAAGAAATCGCGTCCGGTGGGCAATCGACCGTCATTTTCATTCTTTGCATGGTGTTCGTCTATTTCCTGCTGGCGGCACAGTATGAAAGCTACATCCTGCCACTGGCGGTAATGCTTTCCATCCCGGCGGGAATCTTCGGTGTATTCGTAGCCATTGGTATAACCGGCATTGCCAACAGCATTTACGTGCAGGTAGCGCTGGTAATGCTCATCGGCCTGCTCGCGAAGAACGCAATCCTGATCGTAGAGTTTGCCGTTCAGCGCAGGAGGGCGGGGTTACCGTTGGTAGCGGCGGCTATCGAGGCGGCCAAGTTGCGGCTCCGCCCGATCATTATGACTTCACTGGCATTCGTAGTGGGGCTTATTCCGATGATGAGCGCCACGGGGCCGTCGGCGCAGGGCAACCATTCTATCAGCATCGGCGCCGCGGGTGGTATGATTTCCGGGGTGGTGCTGGGCTTGCTGATCATTCCTGTGCTGTTCGTGGTTTTTCGCGCTTTGCAGGAGCGATTATCCAAAGATTCCAATGAGGCGGTTCGCGACGACGAAGGGCCTGTAAATCAAGCTATTTTATGAAACAGTTTAATATAAGTCTTATCCTGCTCGTCGCCCTGACCTGGGCGGGATGCAAGGTTTCGAAAAACGTGCCGCTACCCGATGCGGTACCGGGGGCATTCAGAAGTGCAGCGCCCGGAGATTCTGCCAGTATCGGCGCCATTCCGCTCAGGACTTTCATTACCGACCCGGCGCTGCTGCAACTGATCGATACGGCATTGATTAAAAACTACGACATGCAGATCGCGTTACAAAACATCGATGCCGCCGAAGTACTGTTCAAACAGGCCAGGCAGGGCTACCTGCCGGAGCTGAAAGCGCATCTGACTGCCAATAACAGTCGCCCGTCCGACAATAGTCTGAATGGTTTCACCCTGAACCAGTTCCTGGGCACTTCGCACATCGAGGATTACAGTGCCGGGATGACGGCAGTTTGGGAAGCCGATATCTGGGGCAAGATCCGCAGCCGCAAAGCCGCCGCGCTGGCAGGCTTCCTGCAAACCACGGAAGCCCGCAAAGCGCTGCAAACGCAGCTGGTAGCCCAGGTCGCGCAGGGTTACTACCATCTTTTAATGCTGGATGCACAGCTGGAAATCGCCCGGAGGAACCTGATGCTCAACGACAGCACGCTGATCATTATGAAATTGCAAGCTGCAAGCGGCCAGGTCACCTCGCTGGCGGTCCAGCAAGCCGAGGCGCAGCGGCTCACTGCTTCCCAGCTCATTCCGCAACTGGAAGAGCAGGCCACATTGCAGGAAAATGCATTGAATGTGCTGATCGGGACAATGCCGCAGGCGATCAACCGCAAAAGCCGTTTGCAAGCATTGACGATCCCGCAAGAACTGCATGCCGGTTTTCCATCCACATTGCTCAGCCGCCGGCCCGATATCAAAAGTGCCGAGCTGGCTTTGAACGCAGCCAATGCCAAAGTGGGCGAGGCGCAGGCGAGTTTTTATCCTTCATTGGTGATTACAGCTGGCGGCGGCATCAATGCATTGAAAGCCAGCAACTGGTTCAATATTCCCGCATCGCTATTCGGACTGGTCGCGGGCGGCATCACCCAGCCCGTTTTTCAGCGCGGACAGCTGAAAGCCAATCTTGAACTAGCCAAAATAGAGCGCGAAAAAACAGTGATTGCATTCCGGCAATCGGTTCTCAACGCGGTGGGCGAAGTGTCGGACGAACTGACCAAAGTGGAAAAGCTGAAAGCACAATACCACGCAGCCGCAGAACGGACGCGCGTGCTGGAAACTGCTTCAAGCAATGCGAACCTGCTCTTTAACCGTGGGATGGCCAATTACCTGGAAGTCATTACGGCGCAAGGCAACCTGCTGCAAAGCGAGCTGCAACTAGCTACCATTAAAACTCGGCAGCTGAATGCGGTGGTCGAGCTGTACCGGTCTCTGGGTGGTGGGTGGAATTGACGGCTCTTCCATATCATGTCAACACTTGTAGTGTTTGAAGTTTCTTGCCTAATCATGGCATGTGGACAAGTAGTTAAATATTGTTTCGGAGAATTCTGGATCGTATTTCCTGGATAAGTTTGAGGTAAATCTTTTATCGATCTAGCTTCAAATCAGAATGCCGTTCCGATGATTCGGAGCGGCATCTTTTGTGATATCAGCTTTAAGTTGTGGCTGCGTCGCATCATTACTTCTGGTTGATATAGACTTGTTGAGCAATTTATACATTGTATAAGTGTGCGATAACTTTCAGTCATGGTTGACTAACTATATTTCATCCGGTGTTTTTTTGTACTCTGCCGGTGTTGACTATTCGATCGATAATTGTTTGTTTCTAAATACAGTTGGGCCAACGCCTACGACCTTCTTAAACAGCCGGCTAAAATACTTCTGATCCTCGAATCCCAAACCCAATGCAATTTCCTTGATATCTAAATCAGTGTAGAATAGCAGCCGCTGTGATTCGGCGATAACCTCACGATGGATCAATTCTGAGACGGAGTTAGCTGTGACAGCCTTAACACATGCATTCAGGTAATTAACTGATATATTTAACTGGTCGGCATAATCGGCAGGCTTTTTTAAGGTCTTATATTGATTCCGCAGAAGCCTTTTAAAGTCTTTGGCGACAACAAACTGACGTTGCCCGCGACGCTCAGCCAGATGATTTTGTGTTTTACGGTAAATGATCATAGCCTCGTAGACAAACGCTTTCAATAATGCATGCGTAATTATCCGGTTGAGATCAGCACCTTTGTTCAATTCTTCCAATTGCAACATTAGACCGATGGATTTTTTAAACCAGGCGTCCTCGGTTTGTGAGAGCAGAACCGCCAGTACTTCAGTCACTGATTCATCCAGCGTAGACCTGATTGGCTCGTCAATTAATCTGCTGTCGAACGAGATATACCAGCCTGCTCCGCCAAGAGATGATATTACCTGGTGTACCTGTCCTGGGTAGGAGATGAAAAGCATCTTGGGCTTAACCGTCACCGGCCGAAAATCGAGCATAATATCAATTTTACCCTTTTCCAGAAGTAGGCAGGTATAATGGTCGTGCCGGTGCGGTTTGAATGCTTCCGCGTTTTCTACATTGTTGCCAACCCACCGCTCGACTTCTACACCTGTGTGCGTATTGACCAATTTTTGCAGGATAATGTCGGTGTCTGCCATAGATGTTAAGTTGGGGCCGGGAATCCGGCCCCGGCTAATTAATATAAGCTTCTTACCTGTGTCCCAAACGGGTTGTCGATGATGTACCGCCAGAAGCCGTCAGGGCCTTTTCTGGCGATATCGTTGGAGGTTGCCACCATGTGTACCGGCGTTCCGTCTGGGGCTTGGCCGGCAATGTTCCAGTCCAATACGAGCGATGCCGTGTCGCCCGCAACAAAAATATGGCGGGCGATGATGTGCATGGGCAGCTGGACGCTATAATATTTCAAAAGTTCCTTGCGGATCTGCTCTCGCCCTCGCTGGGGATCACCTTGGGCGTTGACGAGCACGGCATCCTGCTCGTAGAAATCCAGCATTACATCGACATCCATCGAGTTAAAATGCGCCAAAAGCGATGAGACGATCCCTTCCGGCGTTGTTGCGAGCGGATATTTTTCTGCAATTGCATTAACTGTGTTTTCGATTGAATCCATACTTTGCTGTTTCATAACTTTGGTTGATTTGTTTTGTTGATGCAAAGCACGCATGGTTGCGGATTTGAATTGTCCTACAATTCGGCTCAAAAGGTGGACAAATCAACTTAAATTCAGATATGCCTCGTACAGATGAAGCAGTTTTCCAACCTGGATCAAAACAGTGATAATCATACAAATCTTGAATGGGAACGGCAGCTGCTGCTCGATCTGGGTAATGATATCACCAAAGTGCGCGACAAGAATGACCTGATCGTCCTGTTTTCGGATCGGATCAAGTCATTAATGCACTTTACGCACACGATTGTGACCTTGATCGACCGCAAGGATGAAACCTACAAGCCATTTTTACTTGATCACCGTGCATCAGCCATTAAGGACCACCCCGAATATGATGATATGGTCACGGCGTGTTTTCCGCTTGACGAGCCCTTTATCCAATCCGTTGTGGCGGCCGGCGGTCCTGTCGATTTCTTTCTCGCCGATATTGTCGATGCCCCGCAAAGCCCGGCGTTCCTGCGCGTAAATTTCGAGAAAGGTATCCGGCATGTGCTAATGACAACGCTGCGGACGGGTAACCAGCCGATAGGCTTTATCCATATTTACACCGACCAGAAAGATGGGTTTTCGCAAGAATTCATGGACATCGTCCAAACGATTACCCCGCAATTGTCAAGCGCGGTTTCCAACATTATCAAAAACGAAGAAATCCTGCAAAAAGAAAATGAAAAGTCATTTCTGCTTGATTTCAGCAATGAGATGACCGCTGTCCGTAGCCGGGAAGATCTGGCTGTCGTAGTTAAAGCAGCACTACGAAAGCTCAACCCAGAGGGAGGATATGTGATCCGCAAGATCAATGAAGATGGGCTGACGATGTCGGCATACCTGTACGATACAGGCGCTTCTGCATTCGATCCTGCATTGTTGGAGCGGGTGCTTTCCGAGAAGTACCCGATCAATGACGGGCTCCAAAACCGCATCCTGGATAGCTATATCCCGTTGCTTTTCAATGTGGGCCGCGAGTTGCAGAGAGGCTACAATCTGTCCTACCTGGATCTTTGGGAAAACATGGGTTTCAAAACGATGGTCGGCATTGCATTGCGGAACAGTAACGCCAACATTGGTCTGCTTTGGCTGAGCATCGACGAGATCAACATTCCGATCTTGCAGGGCATCTGCTCGCAGATTGCCATTGCGATGGGCAACATTATGGCCAACGAGGACATTCTGCGCCGCCAGGCAGAGCAGCAACTGATGCTTAGGTTTTCGAACGATATCACCGGTGTTAAATCCAAATCCGACCTGGACCATGTGACTACGAATGTTCTGCAGGGGCTGTTTCAAACCCGGATCGCAGTGATGTACCTATTGGCGGAAGACCAGGTGACGCTGCGGCCTTACCTTTTCGACCGGCAGTTTTTCCAGGAAACCGAGGTAGCTGAGCACGAAGAATTTTACTCTTTAAAGATCAATGAGCAGCATATAAAACTCGTCTTCGAAAGCAACCAGCCGATTTTGCTGGACATTGATGAAAACCTGGAAGCGAAGTGCCTGAAACTGTCTATCCAGCGTGAGCAGCGCGGGATTAATACTGTCTATGCATCGGCGCTGAGATTGGGCGAGCAGAACCTGGGCATGGTTTGGATGTTGGGTGAACAGATCAGCGGGCCGCTTTTGCAAGGTATTTGCGCCCAGATTTCGACCGCAGTTTCCAATGTACTGGCTAATGAGCAGATCCTGCGTTTGAAAAAGCAGCTGGAAGACGAAAATGACTATCTCAAACAGCAACTCAATCAGGATTTTGAGGAGATTGTAGGCGGCGGCGAGGCAATGCAGCAGGTATACCGCCTGATTTCCCTGGTGGCGGAAAGCAACTCAACGGTGCTGCTGCTAGGCGAGACGGGTACTGGAAAGGAATTGATCGCAAAAGCCGTGCATAACGCGTCTTCCCGCAAAGAAAAGCTCATGATCAAGGTCAACTGCGCAGCTATGCCAGCCAGCTTGATCGAGAGCGAGTTGTTTGGCCACGAGCGCGGCGCATTCACCGGTGCCGTCGAACGGCGCATCGGAAAGTTCGAGCTGGCTAACAACAGCACACTATTTTTGGACGAGGTGGGGGAGATGCCGCTGGAAACACAGGTGAAGTTGCTGCGGGTTTTGCAGGAAAAGGAGATGGAGCGTGTAGGTGGCAAAACAACCATTAAATTGAACGTTCGGATCATCGCTGCCACCAACCGCGACCTGGAAGCGGAAGTAAAAGCGGGCCGGTTCCGCTCGGATCTGTATTACCGTTTGAATGTATTCCCCATCAAGCTGCCGCCGCTGCGCGACCGCCGTGAGGATATCGAAAGCCTTGCCGGATTTTTCTTATCCAAGTTCAGCAAAAGTATAGGCAAGAAAACCGTCAAGCTATCAGCCAACGCTTTACGGCAATTGCAGGCCTATTTGTGGCCGGGCAATGTGCGCGAGCTCGAACACCTGATTGAGCGCTCGGTGATACTGGCGACAGGTCCCATGATCACCGAGTTTTTCTTGCCGCAAGCAACAGGGGCCACGACCGACGATCCAATGAGGCCATCCGATTTACCATTGGAAGAAGTCGAGCGCATGCACATCATACAGGTATTGCGCCGGTGCGGTGGCAAGATTTCCGGCATAGGGGGTGCTGCGGAGATATTGGGCATCCCCGGTAATACCCTTCACTCCAAAATGCGCAAGTTGGGCATCTCAAAGGCCGATTACTACGCTCATTAAGTCCTTTCACCAGTTGGGGCATTTCGTCTATGCTCATCAAATAAGATGATACTTTTGATGTTTTCACTAAATACGGTGAAAATGAGAGGTGTCTGCATTAAAGATATTATTGATAATCAGTCTATTAAATATTTGGCATTGGAATGGCAAGTTTAGGATCATCTGTAAGATTTTAAACTTAAAAATTTCAAAATTATGAAGATTGTCATTGTAGGCGGTACGGGGTTAATCGGAACAAGGGTTAGCGAACAACTGCGGGTGTTAGGCCATCAGGTAGTCGTAGCCGCTCCTTCGACGGGCATCAATGCATTGACTGGCGAAGGCCTAGCTGAGGCCATGAAAGATGCCGAGGTGGTCGTCGATCTGTCTAACTCGGCTTCTCCCGAGGAAGATACGGCCATCAATTTCTTCCGCGCAGCAGGTAGGAACCTAGCAGCGGCAGAAATTGCGGCCGGTGTGAAACACCACCTGGTACTTTCGATCGTAGGAACCGACCGGGCCTTGTATATCGGTTATCTGCGCGCCAAAAAAGAGCAGGAGGATATTATCAAAGAATCCGGTATCCCGTACACAATCATCCGCGCTACGCAGTTCCACGAACATATCACAACTTTAATTGCGGTGCAATCCGACGAGGAGGCCATCCACATTTCCACCGTGGACTACCAGCCCATTGCGGCAGAAGACGTGGCTGCATTGGTCACCCGGCTCGCATTGGAAGCACCCAAAAACACGACCGTGGAAATCGCAGGGCCAGACTTGGCGCCCATGAACGAGTTCGTAAGCCAATACCTGTCTGTGAAAGTCGGGGAAAAGCCCTTGGTCGCTAACGACGAGAATAAGTACATGTTCTTCGAAATCCCCAAATCCC
This sequence comes from Dyadobacter sp., assembly GCA_035565435.1. Lineage (GTDB taxonomy): Bacteria > Bacteroidota > Bacteroidia > Cytophagales > Spirosomataceae > Dyadobacter. Next base: position 21,896 of record DATMSL010000439.1, read on the forward strand.
TTTTGGTCCCTCAGGGCGATTTTTACTCCGGTGCAATCCGGTTCGTCGACTGGATTAAGGGTTAATTAAGCCTGTTCATTTCAAACAATTCATAAAACCAGAAATTATGAAAATTGTAATAATAGGCGGCACAGGCCTGATAGGCTCCAACGTCACTAAAAAACTTCGCCAGCTTGGCCATACTGTCATAGCCGGATCACCTTCCACCGGTATTAACGCGCTTACAGGCGAGGGGCTTTCGGATGCATTGGAAAACACGGACGTGGTCGTTGACCTTTCTAACTCTCCTTCATTTGAGGATGGTCCGGCCATTCAGTTTTTTCAGACAGTGGGCCGCAACATTTTATCGGCCGAGTTGAATGCAGGCGTCAAACACCATGTAGTGCTGTCCATTGTCGGCACGCACCTGATGGAAGGCATGGGTTATATGCGGGCGAAGAAAATCCAGGAGGATCTGGTTAAAAAATCCGGTGTGCCCTACACCATCGTCCGCAGCACCCAATTCCAGGAATTTGTGCAACCATTGCCGCGGGAGGCACACAGGGGAGTGAAGTTCATGTCTCGAAGCTCGATTTCCAGCCCATTGCTGCCGAAGAGGTGGCGCTGTTCATTGCCCGGTTTGCGATATCCGAGCCTGCGAACGGAACTGTCGAGATTGCGGGCCCAGTCCGTGGCCCCATGAGTGAATTCGTGGAAGCATATGTCAAGGCCAATGACGCGGGCAAAACGGTGATCGCCAACGACAGCAGTGAATATTTCGGCCTGGCAGTGCCGGCATCGACGTTGGTACCGGAAGGAAATGCGTACCTGGGTGAAACCCGGTTTCAGGAGTATCTTCGGTCTTTTTTACCCCAGGCCTGACAACCTTGCAGTTTTTAGATTGTCCTGATCATGCACGGTTGGTAGCTATTACCGGCCGTGCTTTTAAACAACTTTGATTGAGAATCCCATGAACATTCAAAACGATAGAAGGGCATTGGTGAAATCCCTGCATTACATATCCGGTGTTACATTGTCGATATTCATATCATTTCACTTATTAAACCATCTCTTTGCACTGGATGGACCAGAGAAACATATCCAGATCATGGAGCAGTTCCGGCTCGTTTACAGACATCCGGTCGTGGAAACGCTGCTACTGCTGGTCGTTTTCTTTCAGATTGTTACTGGCATCAGACTCATTTACAAACGGGATGCCCAGGTCATTGCCGAGAAGATCCAGGTATATTCCGGCCTTTACCTTTCGTTTTTTCTTATTGCCCACGTAGGGGCTGTTCTTTCGGCTCGGTACATCGAGCACCTGGACACCAATTTCTATTTTGCAGCGGCTGGGCTTAACTACTATCCTGCAACGTTCATTTTTATACCCTACTATTTCCTGGCCGTGGCCTCAATCAGTTTACATGTTTCGGCCATTCATTATTTGAAAACTAAATCGAAACCAGCGGCAGTTGGTATTGCTGTCGTCGGGATAGTGACTTCATTCATAATCATACTAGCCTTTACGGATGGCTTTGAGTGGCTTGACATGCCACAACCGTATGAGCAGTTCATTCGGGCGTTAATTTGAATCATCACAAAAACTATACGTGCTGTGAGGTGGTTCCGAAAAGCGGCACACATTTTTGCACAACATGATGCAAAATGAAAGACCCCCAATCGGTAAAAACTCGTAGGAGTTACGATGCTGAGTTCAAGCAGGAAATGATCCGAATGCTTATTTCGGGCAGAAGTGCAAAGGAAATCTCGGAGGCTTTTGGAATTGCCGAGAAGCGGTCCGCCGCCGCGGGTTCTCTATCGTTGGAAAAGGATGGCAACAAAAAAGACGAAACCGAATAGCGGAGAAAATGGTAACGATAAAGCAGCAAAGCTGGCTGCTGAGGTTGCAAAGCTACGTGCTGAGAACGAGCGCTTAAAAACTGACCGCGAAATCTTAAAAAAGGCCTTAGGTCTCTTGAGCCAGTCCGACTCAGGGACGTCTATGAGCTGATATACTCATTTTCTCGGACGCAAAAAATCAATTATCTGTGCTCACTTTTCGAGGTCAGTCGGACAGCCTACTATCGTTACCGGCAAGGGAAAAGCCATAACGCAGACAAAAAATATAACCGGCCAAAGCATGAGATTCGGAAGGAGTTTATCCAGAATTTTAAACGGTACGGTAGCAGACGCATTAAGGAATCCTTGAAGCAAAAGGGTATAAAAATAGGTCGCAGGAAAGTTGTTGAAATCATGCGAAAAGAGGGTTTGAGAGCCATTCAGCCGCCGAAATTCGTTCCAAGAACAACAGACAGTAGGCATGGGAAGCGTGTCTCTCCCAATCTTCTGTTGGATCAACCTAAGCCAAGCAAGCCTAATTGTGTGTGGGTTTCCGACATCACATACATGCCTCTAAAAAGCGGCAGATGGGCTTATTTGTGTGTCTGGATTGATTTATTCTCACGCCAGGTAGTTGGCTGGCAGCTGGATGATAATATGCAGGAAAGCCTTGTCCGGGAGCCATTGGAAAGGGCTCTACTGAGACGCAGGGTAAAGTCAGGTATGATTGTACATTCAGATCGTGGAGGCCAATATCTGTCGCACAAAATGAAAAAGCTGATTAAGACCTTTAAGCTGAAACAGAGCATGTCCTGGGCCGATGATCCGTACGACAATGCTTGGGCCGAGTCGTTTTGGAGTAGGCTAAAGGCGGAGCTGAATATGCCGAAAGGTGGATATGAGAGTATAGAGAAACTGAAAACCGTCCTATTGGAATATATCGATGGATACTATAACACTAGACGACTTCATTCCTCCCTAAACTATCTGAATCCGGCAGCATTTGAGGCCCAATACTACCGACAAACAGGGTGAAAAGTGAGATTTCAAATATTTACTAACCCGCAAAAGTGTAAACCAAAACGGAGCCACGTCAAAATGCCTTACTCTATTTTGGAAAAAATATAATAAACTTGGTTCCAGACTCGGATATAACCTTAATTTCGAGCCCCAACACTTCGGCAAGCTCTTTTACAATCACTAGGCCGATACCACGAATCGAAGTATCCTCGTCTGTCGAATTCGTCTCACCAGTGCTGTCTGAATTGAACCAACTGAGGATTGCCAGTGACAACCCGGGTCCATTGTCGTTTATTTGAAGCATGATACCATCGCTTGCTGAATCCACATCCACAACTAAGAAGCCATCGGATGTATATTTATTCGCATTATCAATAAGATTGTGTAGGATAATTTGAAGCAGTTGCCTGTTTGACCTAATTTGTAATGTTTCGGGCACATTATTTTTAAAGCAATTGTTCCGCGAAATAAATGCGTCATTGAAAATAGTGCTCACTTCCTCCACGAAAATCCGAGCGTTAAAGGTATCGTAGGTGATTGAATTGTTAAAAACCTGCGACCGTGCATATGAGAGCAAATTTTCGAGAAGCGAAAGAATTTTTTTAGATGATGTGTTTACACTTAGCCCGATAATTTTAGCAAGTTCATGATCATTACTCTCTATCAGGCTAGGAAGTTTTGCAGATGTAAATTCAATTGATCTCAGAGGACTGCGAATATCGTGGCTGATGCACGCTATCAGGTGCATTTGAAGGCGCGTTTGCCGCAACAATTCCTGTTCTGACACTTTCAGTACGCTCAATGTGTCCTGCAAGTTGCGCGTTTTTTCCGATACACGGGATTCGAGTATCTTATTCATCCTGTCGGCACTTTTCAGCCGAGTTTTGAAATAGAAGTAAGTACCCACCAGCGCGAGCGTCACTACCAGCAGCTTGAACGGCCAGGTTTCGTACCAGGCGTATGGAATGACGATGGTAAGCGTGGTCAATTGCTCCGAATTGGCCCCGAACCCGGCGTTTTTGCGGACTTTCAGCGTGTAAGTGCCAGATTCGAGGTTATTGAGGTGAATGGATTGCTGCTCGTTCTGAATAGGATACCATATTTGCCGGGCTTCGGTCCTACGGTCACTCGATACATCATAATAGAGCTGTTGATTTTCCCGGTTGCCCAGGTAGGGTGAAGAAACGAACACCTGCACATCGCTAATGTCGGTTAATTCTATTTTTGAACCGCTTAATAGGAGTACCCTGGAATCGGCTTCGACACGGTCGATGAAGATTTTGGAATCGGGTACATCCACCGGCGTCTTTTCCGGGTTGAAGAAAACCAGTCCGTCAATCGAAGGCAACGACACGTAGCCGTTTTTCAGGCGTACGGCACAAGGCTGGCAGCCGCCGTTGAATTCGTCAATGCGGAAACCCTGTTTCTTCGAGTAGCGGTGATAGTAAAGGCGGGTGCTATCCTTATGAGTGGTAAAATCAAGTAAGTCCTGGCGATACATGCGGAAGAGTCCCGAATTCGTCGGTATCCATAAATAGCCGTTTTTATCCCCGAGGAAGCAGTGCGCATTGATGAGTATCCTGTTCTTGTCGACCGGAAGCCTCGTCAATTTACCATGTCGCAAAAGAAAGGGGCCGTGATTAAATGTTGGAAACCACAGCTCGCCTTTATTATGAAGATAGAGACTTTTGAC
>DATMSL010000440.1:0-4681 GCA_035565435.1 Dyadobacter sp.
TTTCGTGTAGTACACCTCAAATAAAGGAGACAAAACCCTGATTACGAGCCGATTAAAGGCAAAGTTCGAGACCCGTCTCCCTCCCATCTTTAAAGGTCCTGATTTTCAGGGCCTTTTTTTGTGCCCGTAAATGGAATGAAACCACAACATAACACATCACTTCGGAAGCCTTCCATTCCTAAGTCTCTTCTCCCATATTCTCGAGCCCTTCTCCAAAGCACTTTGAGATCAAAAAGCGCCGACTTTTCTCCCGCATTAAATGGATCGCCTGAATGAGCGCCGATCCTGAATCATACTCAGTAAGCAAATGTGCAACTCGTTGCAAGCCCAAGATTCAACGACGTGCCGGAAATCGGCTTGTGACTTTGTCGGCGGAGATTAATATCGGATGCGAGACGTGCATCATACGTTATACTGACGGAATGTGCATTTAAGTCGGCACCAAGGCCGTTTGAAGTTTATATTTCCTAGGGATATAGGGACTCTCACCCGCACACGCGCTGTCAGGATTCATCGCAGAATGCCCCCGCCTCCAACCGCTGCCGTTTAATAAATGCTTCAAGTAAATCGAGACAGCAATAACCTTCGAAGGGCATCACGTAAACTTAATATCACCAATGGACTTCAAAGATCAAATCAAGCAATTCAGTGATCGCGTATCAAAATTGAAAGAGAACATCCATACGGAAGAAGCTACGAAAAACGCATTCATAATGCCGTTTCTTCAAGTGCTCGGATACGACGTGTTTAACCCCCTGGAAGTTATTCCTGAATTCATTTGCGATGTCGGCATTAAAAAAGGCGAGAAAATCGATTATGCGATTTTTCGGGATGGGAATCCAGTCATTCTGGTTGAATGCAAGCACTGGAAACAAAAGCTTGACGTACATGATGGACAATTGCTTCGATACTTCCATGTATCCAAAGCAAAATTCTCAATTTTAACAAATGGCCTGATATTCAGATTCTATACCGACCTCGTTGAGCCCAATAAAATGGACGATAAGCCATTTCTCGAATTCAATATTGAGGAAATCAAGGACGGGCAGATCGAAAAACTCAAAGAATTTCACAAAGCATACTTTGATGTAGATAATATCTACCAATCCGCTAGTGATCTTAAATACATTAATGAAATCCGCCATTTAGTCAGCCAGGAATTCTCTGAACCAAATGATGAATTCGTTAAATATTTTGCCAAGCAAGTATATCCCTCAGTAGTAACATCCAAGGTTTTAGAGGCTTTCCGCTCTCTTGTCAAGCGGACCATTACCAATATTATCAACGATACTATCAACGATAGACTAAAATCGGCCATATCCAGTAATGATGCACCGATTCAAGAAGAGCCTGCACCAGGGACACTTACTTCCAGCCCAGCTCACCAGGACAAAGAAATCGTCACAACTCAGGAAGAACTTGAAGGGTTTTACATTGTAAGATCTCTTCTAAGGCAAAAAGTACAGTCAAATCGCATCACACATAGAGATGCGTTGTCGTACTTCGCAATTTTCCTGGACGACAACAATCGAAAGCCATTATGCCGACTCTACCTTAACAGCCCCACCAAAAAGTATCTTGGGTTGTTTGACGCAGATAAAAAAGAAACAAAAGTTGAAATCAAGTCAATTGATGAAATCTATAATTTCGGCAGAGAACTGGATAGCACTGTTGAAGTTTATATTAAATAGTATATATTAAGTCAGAAAAGGACAAGTTCGAAGAAATTCGGGCTTGTCCCCGCTTAGATTTTCACAATCCCCCATGCCCATCCACGTAGCCATCACCCGCAAAGTCCTACCCGGAAAAGAACAAGAATTCAAAGACGCACTCCGACGTTTCCTGGGCGATTCGTTCCTCCACGGCGGCGTCCACGGGGCGGCGATGATGACGGCGCTGCCGGGCAGCGATAGCCGCGAAATCGGGATATTAAGAACTTTCGCCGATCAGGCAGAGCGGGATGCATTTTACAATTCGAAGCTCTTCAAAGATTGGGAAGCCTACGCATCGACGCTGACGGAGGAACCGGTTTACCGCGAGCTAACGGGCCTGGAAGCCTGGTTTCGGTCTCCGGTTCCTCCACCGAGATGGAAAATGGCGGTGGCAACACTTTGCGGTGTGTATCCTACCAGCTTGTTCTTAACTTATGTTCTTGGCCCGCACATTCAGGAGCTGCATCCTGCGTTCAAAACTTTGATTGTAGCCGGGTGTATGGTAGGGCTGCTAACGTGGGTGGTGATGCCTCAGGTAACGAAGGTGTTGAAACCGTGGCTAACCGGAAGCCGGCCAAATAAATAGGATCATTCCTGGACCACCGTTTGCTCCTTGACGCGACGAAGGACATCCGCATGAAGTGACTGATTCCCAAGGCATTAATATCTCAAAATAGTTACCACCCACCCATGGACAAATCAAACGGATACGAAGCCAATGCTGCCACATTCATCCGCTGCCGCTCCAAGGGCATTGATGGCGTCGGCGCGACGTCCGTCCGGCACTGGGCCAGGTCGCTGCCTCCGAATGCCACGGTTCTGGATGTAGGTTGTGGTGCAGGCGATCCGATTTCGAAGGTATTGGTAGAGGAAGGTTTGACCGTTTATGCGATGGATGCATCACCTTCAATGGTCCAGGTATTCCAACAGAACTTTCCAAATACTCCCGTCGCCTGCGAGGCCGCCGAAGACTCTTCCTTTTTCAATCGACAGTTCGATGCCATCATTGCCTGGGGCCTGATGTTCCTTTTACCGGTAGAAACACAGAAAACAGTAATTACCAAAATGGCCCATGCGCTGTACTCGGGCGGAAGGCTGTTGTTTACGGCCTCATCTCAAAAAATGAAATGGAACGATGCCATTACAAAAATAGAATCGGTATCGCTTGGTGCAGCTGAATATAAAGAATTACTGGCCGCGTCGGGACTTTCACTGATCGAGGAATTCAAAGATGAGGGAGAAAACCATTATTATAATGCGGTGAAGCTTTAAGCGCACGAGGGGCTGCACGTTTTAATGTCCCTCCACTCCCGATCTTCTGCACCGCGTCGAACGTATACAAAACCATACACTCCCCAAATATGAGCAGTACTACCTATGAAAATGGGCGGTAACCTCCATTTTATGCAGGTAGTCGGGCTGGTAATTTTGTGATGTCGAAAGACAAAGACATTTATCTGAATCACAAAGTCTGTCAGCCATGAAAACATTCTTCAAATCCATCCTGTGTATATCGCTGTCCATTCTGGGCCAGTCATGCGAAACGGAGACTGAACCTGCGGCTCCGACGTGGGCAACTTCCGGACAGTCCGTGCAGATCGGCAGCGGAGCTTTCACGCGTGAAGAGGAAGCTCCGTCCGGCCCATTTTACGGCACGAAAAGCGTCGAGGTCGCATTCGTCCTGGCGAACATAAACTGATCCGCCAATTTTCGAACCAAAACGCTATTAATCAACAACATACATCCATTCACAACAATATCATTTCCAGTTAGCCATGAAAAAAATACTGTTTGCCAACATGCCTTATGAAGGCCATTTCAATCCGCTCACGGGTATCGCCATGCACCTGAAATCGCTCGGCCACGATGTGAGATGGTATTCAGGGAGCATTTTCAAAGACAAAATCGATGGCCTCGGCATTCCTTATTACCCTTTTAAGAATGCCCTTGATTTCAACCAGCACAATGTACACATCCTTTTTCCCGAGCGCGACAAAATCCGCGGGACTATTGGTAAGCTGAAATATGACCTGAAAACCGCGTTTATCCTCAGGTCGACGGAGTTTTATGAAGACATCAGGGAGATCAACGAGTCGTGGGCATTCGATTTACTGATCAGCGATATCGCATTCACCGGTATGCCGTTTGTCAAGGAAAAACTGCACAAGAAAGTAGTGTCGGTAGGCGTGTTCCCGCTGGTCGAAACCTCCCGGGATTTGCCTCCCACCGGGCTTGCTATGACACCATCGACCAGCTTTTTCGGACGCAGAAAACAGGACCTGCTTCGCTTTTTCGCCGACAAGGTGATCTTTCGGGAAGCTGCCGGCCTCTTCGCTAGTCTTTTCCGCCAGCATGGAATGGTCCCGGTCGACGGCAATATCTTCGATGTACTGGGCAAGAAAACAGACCTTCTCCTGCAAAGCGGCACCCCTGGATTCGAGTACAGCCGCTCCGATCTGAGCAAGAAAGTTCGGTTTGTGGGACCGCTCCTACCGTTCTCAAAAGGCAGCAAGGGCGCTACCGATCTCGGCGATCAACTTGGGAAATATGGAAAGGCGATCCTGGTCACGCAGGGTACGCTGGAAAGAGATCCGGAGAAAATCCTCGTCCCCACATTGGAAGCTTTCAAAGGCACACCCGTGCTGGTGATCGCTACCACGGGCGGAATGGGCACGGCGGAGTTACAGGCGCGGTACCCGCAGGAGAATATCGTTATCCGCGACTTTATTCCATTCAATGACATCATGCCCCATTGTGATGTGTACGTCACGAACGGAGGCTATGGAGGCGTAATGCTAGGCATACAAAATGAGCTGCCACTCGTTGCCGCGGGTATTCATGAAGGTAAAAACGAAATCAATGCCAGGATCGGTTATTTCAAATTAGGTATCGACCTTAAAACGGAATTCCCTACACCGGCGCAAATCAGGGCGGGCGTGGAAAAGGTCCTGGCAGACGATACCTACCAA
>DATMSL010000441.1:0-7813 GCA_035565435.1 Dyadobacter sp.
AATACCAACTGACTTGCCTGATGTCTCTATCAGGCCGCAGCCTGATGCCGGTAGGCACCCCACTTAAACAAGCTGTTGATTCTGACACAATTTATCTATGGGTAAAATCTTAAATAATCGCATCGCCGAATTCAAAGACCCGGCGATTGCAAGAGCCAAAGGTGTATATCCTTTTTTCAGACCGATTGAGTCCGGACAGGACACAGAGGTTATTATTAACGGGAAGCCGGTCCTGATGTTCGGGTCCAACTCCTACCTGGGTTTAACATCCCACCCCTACATCATCGAAGCCGCACAAAAGGCGGCTCAGAAGTATGGAACAGGTTGCGCGGGTTCGCGCTTTCTCAACGGTACCCTCGATATCCACGAGGAACTGGAACGCCGCCTGGCCAAATATGTAGGAAAAGAAGGTGCAGTGCTGTTCAGCACCGGTTACCAGGCCAATTTGGGTGCATTATCATGCCTCACAGGCCGTAACGACTATCTGATCCTCGACGAAAGCGACCACGCTTCCATTATCGACGGAAGCCGCCTGTCGTTCTCGAAAGTGATCAAATACAAGCACAACGACATGGAGGACCTGCGTAAGAAGCTGGCCCTGCTGCCGGAGGAAGCTGTAAAACTGATTGCGACCGACGGTATATTCAGTATGGAAGGGGATATCGTCAAACTCCCTGAACTGAATGCGATCGCACAGGAATTCGATGCCACCGTGCTCGTTGACGATGCGCACAGCCTTGGGGTAATCGGTGATAAAGGAGCAGGAACCGCTTCTTATTTTGGGTTAACCGAAACAACCGACCTCATTATGGGTACGTTCAGCAAGTCGCTGGCTTCCCTGGGTGGTTTCATTGCCGGTGATGCCGCTGTGATCGACTATCTAAAACACCGCGCACGCTCGCTCATGTTCAGCGCGAGCATGACGCCCGCATCCGTGGGAAGCACATTGGCTGCTTTGGATATTATCGAAACTGAGCCGCACCACATGGAGCGTCTTTGGGCCAATACAAGATATGCGAAAGAGTTGCTGCTCGTGAATGGTTTCGACCTGGGCGCAACCGAAAGCCCGATCCTGCCGCTGTATATCCGCGACAACGAGAAGACTTTCATCATGACACGCAGATTGCAGGACGAGGGGATTTTCGTGAACCCGGTGGTTTCACCAGGGGTACGCCCGGAACAATCGCTGATCCGTTTCTCACTGATGGCTACGCATACATTCGGCCAGATTGAGGAGGCAGTGGATAAAATGTCCCGCATTTACCGTGAGGTTTGCCCTGATGCAATTATCGAAAGACAAAGACTATGACCCGCATAGCCCCCGTAAACACTCCGAAGGAATTAGGCAAGTTCATTGATTTTCCGCATGATCTGTATCAGCACGATCCGAATTATGTACCGGAACTTTTCATTGCACAAAAAGACATGCTCACACCGGGAAAGCACCCGTTCCATGAGCATTCGGAGGTGAAACTATTTCTCTCCTACGACGGAGACCAAGTGAACGGAAGGATAGCGGCGATTTATAATACGAACCACAATGCGTTTACGAATCGGAAGGACGGATTTTTCGGCTTTTTCGATACGGTAAATGACCAGCAGGTGGTGGACGGCCTCTTGAAGGAAGCCACCGCCTGGGTAAAGCAAAAAGGGGCTGATACGCTCGTAGGGCCGGTTAACTTATCAACCAACGAAACCTGCGGTCTGCTGATCGAAGGTTACGACCGGCCGCCGATGGCGATGATGCCTTACAATGCGCCTTATTATCTGCCATTGCTGGAAAAGGCCGGTTTGACGAAGAAAACCGATTTGCTAGCCTACGAAATCAATGTGGCGGATTCCAATGACAAGTCGGTGCGGATGATCGACGCGTTGGAGGAAAGGCTTAAAAGAAGTGGTATCACGATCCGGCAGGTGAATCTGAAAGACTTCAAAAACGAAGTCGTGAAGATCCGGGAGGTGTACAACAAGGCCTGGGACAAGAACCTGGGATTTGTACCAACTACCGAGGCAGAATTTGATTACCTGGCCAAGGACCTGAAAATGATCCTTGATCCGAGGTACTGTCTGGTGGCTGAAAAAGGAGATGAACTGGTAGGATTTATACTCGGTATTCCGGATATCAACCAGATTCTGATCAAAATCAAGCGTGGACGTTTGTTGCCGACCGGGATTTTCAAATTGCTGTTTGGCAAGAAAAACATCACGCGCATCCGCGTACTCACGCTCGGGGTGATCGACGGCTACCGCAAAATGGGTATCGAAGCCTGTTTGTACGGCCGCATTATCAAGAACACCTACGGCACCAAAGTGACGGGCGGCGAATGCTCGTGGATGCTGGAAGAGAATTACCTGATGAACCACGCCATCGAGCAGATCAACGGGAAGCTGTACAAACGGTACAGATTGTTTGAGAAACCGATATGAAAGAAAAGCTATTCATAACAGGGGCCAGCGGATTTATAGGTTACCACCTGGTAGCGGCGGCACTCGAAGCGGGCATGGAAGTTCATGCGGCGGTGAGGCCGAGCAGCGACCTGAGTTTCCTGAAAAAGCTCAATGCCAATGCGCAGGACCTCGTGTATGTGAATGCCGATTTCAGTTCCAAAGATAAATTGACGAAGCTGCTGGAAGATGGAGGGTATACCTACATCATCCACGCGGCGGGAGTGACCAAAGCCAAAACCGCTGCTGCCTATAATCTGGTCAATGCGGAATATTCGCTGAATCTGGCGCAGGCTGCCGTGTCTGCGGATATTCCGTTGAAGCGGTTTGTGTTTTTGAGCAGCCTCGCGGCATTAGGCCCCGCGGCATACAATGCGGCCCAGCCGATCACAGAAGAAACCTTGCCTGTTCCGGTGACGGATTACGGAAGAAGCAAGCTTTTGGCTGAGCAATACCTGAAACAAGTGAATGGCCTGCCGCTGAGCATTATCCGCCCGACAGCAGTGTATGGCCCCGGCGAGAAGGACTTGTTCGTCCTTTTTAAAACACTCAGCAAAGGTCTCGATGCCTACATCGGCAGAGGCCCGCAAAGGTTGAGTTTCGTGTATGTAACAGACCTCGTGACGGCTACTATGGCCGCATTGAGGGAAACGGAGAAAGAAATTACGGTTTACAATATCTCGGACGGACAGGCATATGACCGTTACGCACTGGCAGACCAGTTCAGGGCCATCAGCGGAAAGCAGATTTTCCGCACGCACCTGCCGCTGCTGCTCGTCGAAACGATCGCCCGGTTCCTGGATCTTGTTTATGCAAATTCATCAACAACACCGGTTTTAAACCAAGAAAAACTAAAAGAACTCACAGCCCCTAACTGGATCTGTAGCATAGATGCGGCCCGAAGTCGCCTGCATTACCAACCGCAATACAATCTGCACCGAGGCCTCGCAGAGACATTGACCTGGTATAAGGAGAACAAGTGGCTCTAACTATCGAACCCGCTTGATCATGCGCAGCTGCCGGCGAATCTGCCGGCATTCATGAAGCGTACATGATTTTAAAACAAGCAGGGCAGCCAAAACACGTTACGAACGTTCCAACATGAAAGCAATCAACAAGTCGATATGGCTATATACATTCGTGGTGATCAGCATTCTGCAGATCGGCGCGGGGATAGCTACCGCACAATCGACAACCACTATAAAAGGTACCGTTACAGACGCAAAGACAGGCGAGACCCTGCCGTACGTGTCGATCCTGATCCCGGGAACAACCATGGGGACCGCCTCCGATGCCGACGGTCGTTACGCGATGACCTTGCGTGAAGACCATTCGACGATCAAATTCACTTATGTAGGTTATATGGCCGTTGAGAAGCCGATTAAGCCCGGCGTGAGCCAGACGATCGACGTGAAAATGGCTGTGGATGCTTCCATGTTGAAAGAGGTGACCGTTAAAACCAAAGCCCGTTACCGGAATAAGGACAACCCGGCGGTACAGCTCATTCGCGAGGTGATCGCGCACAAGGATGAGAACAGGCCGTCGAGCAACAACTTTTTGGAATACGAACAGTACGAAAAGATATCGCTCGCATTGAGCAACCTGTCCGACGATTTCAAGGACAAACGCATTTTCAGGAATTACCAGTTTTTGTTCAAAAGCCAGGATTCCACGGCAATGGGCGGCAAGAATATGCTCCCGGCCTACATTCAGGAAAAGCTTTCGAAAATTTATTTCCGCAAAAGCCCCTACAACAGGAAACAATACGTGCTGGCGAACCGCCGGGCCGAATTCGACGCGAAGTTTGTGGATAACGACGGTTTGAGCGCCTATTTCAACCGTTTGTATGAAGATATCAACATTTACGACAACGATATCTCCATTGCCACCAACCTGTTGCTGAGCCCGATCGCGAACTCCGCACCGACGTTCTATAAATTCTTTATCCGCGATACCATCAAAACGGCCGATCCACAACTAATCGAGCTGGGCTTCGTGCCGCGGAATAAGACGGATATGCTTTTCGAGGGGAAACTGTACATCACCCTTGATGGCAAATATGGTGTGCAGAACGCCTACCTGACCGTCAACAAAGACATTAACCTCAACTTCATGCGCGACCTCGAAGCGCGTCTGGAATTCGAGAAAGGTGCCGACGGCCGCTATTTCATGAACAAATCGACCCTCGCCATGGAATTTGCATTGGGTGAGAAAAACGGAGGTTTGTACGGCCAGCGCACGGTGAATTTCAAGGATTATACCATCAACCAGTCACGTCCCGACAGCATTTACCGCGGTCCGGGCGAGGAAATCGTGTACGATCCGGAGATCAAAACGAACGAATCGTTCTGGGCCAGCAAGCGGCATATTCCGCTGGAACGCACCGAGTTGGATATTTACAAGAATATCGACACACTGCAAACCATCCCTTCATTTAAAAGGACAATGGATATTGCGACGCTATTCCTCTCGGGCTACAAGTCGTTCGGTGCGGTAGAAGTGGGTCCTGTGAATACATTTTACAGCTTCAACCCGGTCGAGGGTTTCCGCCTTCGTTTCGGTGGGCGTACTACTACCGACATGAGCAAGCGGGTGTATTTTGAAACTTACGCGGCTTACGGTTTCAAAGACCGCAAATGGAAGTACTTTTTGAGTGGTACTTATTCATTTAACAATAAATCGGTATACCACTTCCCGCTGCATTACATCCGGGCGAGCTACCAGCGCGATACCAAGATTCCCGGCCAGGAGTTGCAGTTTGTGCAGGAGGATAACTTCCTCTTGTCGTTCAAACGCGGGGATAATAACCGGTGGTTGTACAATGATATTTACAAGCTGGAATACGTGCGCGAGTTCGAAAGCCGGTTCTCCTATAAAATCGGTTTTACCCAATGGAGGCAAACTCCCGCGGGCGTGCTGCGCTATGAGCACCTGAACGAGGGTGGTGAACTCGAAAACGCGATGACTTTGAATAATACCGAAGCCAACGTCGAGTTCCGTTACGCGCCGCACGAGCAATACTACCAGGGCAAGCTGTACCGCACGCCGATCATCAACAAATACCCGATTTTCACCTTGCGCTACAATGCGGGTTTGAAAGGGGTTTTTGAAGGAGAAAACAATTACCACAATGTGGCATTGAACATTCAGAAGCGTTTTTACCTGTCGCAGTTCGGGTTCGCGGACATTACGGCGGAGGGCGGTTATATTTTTGGTAAACAAATCCAGTTCCCGCTGTTGACAATCCACCGCGCCAACCAGACTTACGCTTACCAGCTGAATTCGTACAACCTGATGAACTTCCTGGAATTCGCGAGCGACCATTATGCGAGCCTGGACGTACAATATTATCTGAACGGCTTTTTGTTTAACAAAATACCATTGCTGAAAAGGCTGAAACTGCGTGAGGTAGTAAGTTTCAAAGGTTTGATGGGCGGCTTGCGGGATGAGAACAACCCGGCGTTCAACCCGTCGCTGTACCGCTTTGCTACGGACGACCAGGGGCGGCCGATTACTTACACCTTGTCGCGCGAGCCTTATATCGAGGGTAGTGTGGGTATTGCCAACATTTTCAAGCTGTTACGTGTAGACCTGGTAAAACGTTTCACCTACCTCGACAACCCGAATGTGTCGGAATGGGGTATCCGTGCGCGGTTCAGGCTTGATTTTTAAGGCATTGATTTTAAAAGAGACATTGACATGAATTACGCAATCATAGCAGCAGGAGAAGGATCACGGTTGGCAAAGGAAGGTTTCACACTTCCGAAACCGATGGTGAGCCTGCACGGCGAAATGCTGATCGACCGGCTGATCGGAATTTTCATGCGGAATAATGCAGAGAAGGTCATGGTCATCGTGAACGAAGACTCGCCGCTGCTGGAAATGCATTTGATGGGACTGGCCGAAAACTTGCCCATTCAAATCGTGAAAAAATCAACGCCAAGCTCGCTGCATAGTGTGTACGAGTTGTTTAAAAGCGACCCGGAGCTGAGCGAAGTTTGCCTGACAACGACTGATACTGTTTTCCGCGAGGAGGAATTCAGCGCATTCATTACCGAGTTTGCTGAAAACAAAGATTTGGAAGGCCAAATGGCGGTAACCGCGTTTATCGACGACGAAAGTCCTCTCTATGTGGCAGTTGACGACGACGACCGCATTACCGCATTCACGGATGATAATAGTACCGATACCCCGTTTGTTTCAGGCGGGATTTATTGTCTCAGGAGGAAAGCGATCGACACCGTGAATGTGGCCGTGGAAAATGGCGTGAGCCGGATGCGGAACTTCCAGCGGCAGCTCGTGGCGGATGGCTTGCATTTGAAAGCATACCCATTCACCAAAATCGTGGATGTGGACCATGTAAGCGATATTCAGACGGCCGAGCTGTTTTTGAGTGGCGAAGTGGTCTGTTAATATAAAACATTGACACACACTGAACTGACACCAATTTATTACTAACAGACCGGGGCGTTTTGCCGGTCAACACCATAGATGAACGAATTAGAAATTCTGGGCGTCCACCGAAACAAAAAGTTTTCGCCCAACCATATCGGGAACGACGATGCGATTTTCTCCCAAACGGCCAAAGAGCTCGAAAAACTGGGATGCCGCATTACCATCTGTTGCGAAGATGAGTTCCTGGCGATGGAAACCGTGAATTACAGTAAGATTTTTACCATGGCGCGCCAGAAGCAAGTCGTGGCCAAGTTACAGGAACTGGAAAGAAACGGTACGCAGGTTTTGAACTCCGCATTCGGCATTGAAAACTGCTTCCGTACTAACCTGACCAACGCATTGAATAACGCCAATATCCCGGTTGCGGACAGCTACATCGTACCGACCGACTACCAGGGAGACGAGGTTTTTGATCAGATCAAAGGAAAAGGTTACTGGATCAAACGGGGCGATTTCCACGCCATCCATAAGGAAGATGTGTCGTTTGCCGCATCGCGCGAGGAAGCCAAGGAGATTCTGCGGGAGTACGCATTGCGCGAGATTCCGGACGCGGTGATTTCCCAGCATTTGGTGGGGGATTTAGTCAAATTTTACGGGGTCAGGGGCACGGATTTCTTTTTCTGGTTCTACCCATACGACGCCAACCACCACAAATACGCGGAATACCAGCAGATCAATGGCAATTCGGTGTATTATCCGTTCAGTGCCGAGGATTTGCAGAATACCGCCAATGAAGCGGCAGGGGTAGTGGGGATTGATATTTATGGAGGCGATGCCATTATCGGGAAGGACGGCGATTTCCGCATCATCGACCTCAACGACTGGCCGAGCTTCGCACCGTGCCGCGACCAGGCCGCCGGACACATTGCCGGTCGGCTTTACCAAAGATTTTTGAATAACAATTAATGGAGAC